>JAHJRJ010000020.1 GCA_018830765.1 Bacteroidota bacterium
AATGAAAATCACAGTAATCGGTCATATTTGTATGGATGTCATCCGGCATCCCGACGGAAAAGAATCACAGGGATACGGCGGCATTTACTACTCGCTCGTAGCATTGGCGAACATTGTCGATCCCTACACAAAATTATTTCCCGTTTTCAGCGTCGGTAATAAAGACTATGCTACTCTAATCGAAAGGTTGAGCGCTTATCCGAATATCGACACCGACGGGATATTCAAGCACGACGGACTGACAAATCAGGTTCATCTATTTTATGACGAAAAGCAAACAAGAATCGAATGTTCTCAAAGCATCGCGCCGCCGATTCCTTTTAAAAAAATAAAGTCGTATCTTGAAACAAATATGATATTGATTAATATGGTTTCCGGATTCGACATTACACTAGATACATTAGACGAAATCCGAATGCACGTAAGAGAAGACGCTATACCGATTTATATGGACGCGCACAGTCTGTCGTTAGGTATAAACGGCGACGGCAGCAGGTACAGACGACCATTGACAGACTGGCGACGATGGCTTTTTATGCTGCACACCGTTCAAATGAACGAGGAAGAAGCCGCGAGCTTAAGCGTAGAAAAGTATGACGAATTAAATTTCGTGAAACAGGTAACCGCATTGAATTCCAACAACGTAATTATTACACGTGGCGCCAACGGTTGCACATTGTATCACGATGAACGCAAACAAATACAACGCTTCGATTTTTCAGGAGAAAAAATTGAACGAACTGTTGATTCAACCGGTTGCGGCGATGTTTTTGCTGCTGCTTATTGCGCGAAGTACATCCGGTCTAAGAATGAAACCATCTCTGCTGAGTTTGCGAACAAGGTGGCGGCATACAACGCCGAATGCAACGGCTCGTCCGAGATAGATAAACTTTCAAAATTTAAAATCAATGAAATTAAATAAAGCAACGGAGAATAGAATATGAACATTGCTATAATAGGTTACGGAAATATGGGCAAGGAGGTGGAACAAGCTGCCGCCGAAAAAAAGATTAAAGTAGTCAAAATTATTACTGAAGATGAAAACTACCAAGCGCTGGCGATCAATAAAAATAATTTAAAAAATGTGGATGTCTGTATTGAGTTCACTACTCCAACTGCGGTATGGGATAATATTGAAGCAGTCGCCACTAGCGGAAAAGATATCGTAGTGGGAACTACCGGATGGTACAACAAGCTTGCCGACGTTCAAAAATTAGTTAAAAGCAAAAATATCGGATTGTTATATTGCCCCAATTTTTCACTCGGCGTCAATCTCTTGTACCAAATCGTAAATAATGCTTCGCATATTTTTAATAAGTTCGACGCTTACGATGTTATGGTATCTGAAATTCACCATAAAAATAAAGCTGATAGTCCGAGCGGCACGGCGCTATCGTTGGGGAATATCATCCTGCAAAACATCAAACGTAAAAATGAAGTGTTGCACGAAACCTCACACACAAAAATAAAACCCGAACAACTCCACATAACATCTACGCGTGTCGGTTCAGTAATAGGTAAGCATTCAGTAATGTTTGATTCTGAAGCGGACACGATTGAAATTACCCACACGGCAAAAAACCGGAGAGGTTTTGCATTAGGCGCTCTTTTAGCCGCAGAGTGGTTAGTCGGCAAGAAGGGTGTATTCACAATGAAAGATGTAATGAACTCGATATAATTGAATGATGTCACGCAAGAACCCAAATACAACGGACAACAAAAAATACGAAGCACGAAATACGAAATACGAAATCCGAAACAAACTTAAACTAAATGAAAGAATGATAATGAAACGCAATTTATTTTTTCGCGGAACTGGAACGGCATTAGTAACGCCGTTCGCATCGGATGGCGTCGTTGACGAGAACGCACTTAAATTTCTTATAGATTTTCAAATTAAAAATGGCGTGGAAGCAATAATCCCAGCAGGAACCACGGGCGAGAGCGCAACGCTCAGCGAAGGTGAACTGCAGTTTGTAATAAGAACTGTAGTCGAAAAAGCGCGCGGTAAGGTCAAGGTAATAGCCGGCGCAGGTAGTAACGATACGAGCAAGGCGATAAAACTAGCACGGCTTGCTTGTGAAGCAGGCGCCGACGCGATACTTTCCGTTACGCCGTATTACAACAAGCCGACCCAAGAAGGATTGTACCGACATTACGCCGTCATCGCAGAAGAAGTTGACGCTCCGATTGTGATGTACAACGTTCCGGGAAGAACAGCGAGCAATATGGATGCAGAAACTGTTCTTCGCATCGCCGAAGAAATTCCAAACATAATCGGTGTAAAAGAAGCATCCGGAAATTTAAGTCAAATTATGGAAATCCTTCGTAACCGTCATGCCGGCTTTGGCGTCTGGTCGGGTGATGATGCTATCACTTTACCGATGATCGCTTTAGGAGCCGACGGTGTTATTTCTGTAGTCTCGAATGAAGTGCCAAAACTTTTTTCTCGAATGGTCCGGTTTGCGTTGGATGGAAAATTCGACCAAGCTTTGAAACTTCACAACAATCTTTTACCGTTGATGAATTTCAATTTTATCGAATCAAATCCGATTCCCGTAAAAGCAGTTCTCGCAGAGATGGGATATATAGCAGAAGTTTACCGGCTTCCATTAATTCCATTAAGTGATAAACACCGGTCAAAGATGATCTCTTTGCTGAAAAATCTGAAACTGATTAAATAAATATGACTCTACAAGAAAAAATAGAAAAGCTATACGGTCTTCCCGCCGATGGTCTTAATCGCGATGAAGTTGGTGAAGCTTTTAATGAATTAAAAAATTTATTAAATCACGGCAGAGTAAGATCAGCAGAACCTGTCGATGGCGGATGGAAAGTAAATGTTTGGGTAAAGAAAGGAATTCTACTCGCTTTTAGAATAGGGGCGCTGACTGAATTCTCTGGCGACGATTTATTCAAATATTTCGACAAATCCACGATGCACGTTCGCCGTTTCAGTTTAGGCGATAACGTGCGAATTGTTCCGGGCGGCAGCGCTGTTCGCGACGGAGCTTTTGTTTCAAAAGGAGTCGTTATAATGCCGCCTGCTTACATTAATATTGGCGCATACGTAGATGAAGGGACGATGATTGATTCGCACGCTCTTGTCGGTTCGTGTGCCCAAATTGGGAAGCGGGTTCACTTGAGCGCGGCTGCCCAAATTGGCGGTGTTTTGGAACCGATCGGCGCGATGCCCGTTGTTATTGAAGACGATGTAATGGTTGGCGGTAATTGCGGTGTCTATGAAGGCACAATAGTTAAAAAAGGATGTGTGCTTGCTTCGGGTGTAATCATTACGGGGTCAACGCCGGTTTACGATATCGTCAATCAAACAATTTATAAAAAATCTTCCGATAGACCGTTTACTATTCCTGAGAACGCCGTAGTAGTTTCGGGTTCTCGTCCGTTGAGTAACGATTGGGCAAAAGGTCAAAACATTTCAGTATATGCGCCCGTCATCATCAAATACCGTGACGCAAAAACCGATGCTGCGACTACGATAGAAGAAAGTTTGAGGTAGTATGAAACGTGTTTTGATTACAGGCAGCAACGGACTGTTAGGGCAAAAAATTACCGAACTTTTCTCACGCAGCAAAAAATACGAGATATTAAACACTTCGGTAGAAGATAAACCATTCTTGCCTAACGTTGATAATTTTCATTACCGGCAATTAGATATAACAAGCCGGTCTTCTGTTTTGAAATTAATAGATGATATTTTACCCGAAGTAATAATAAATACAGCCGCAGTGACAAACGTTGACCTTTGCGAAACTGAACGTGCACTCGCCTGGCGGATTAACGTAAAGGGGGTAGAGAATCTTGTTTACGCAGCAAAAATGATTGGCGCAAAAATTATTCATTTTTCAACCGACTATGTTTTCGACGGTAAAAATGGGCCTTATCACGAATCCGACAGACCAAATCCGTTATCGTATTATGGACGGACGAAGCTTGCAAGTGAAAACCTTTTGCTTACATCGGGTATTCCACACACAATCGTTCGAACTATGGTTCTCTATGGTGTGGCTAATCAAGTGAAAAATAATTTTGCACTATGGCTGGTAGATAATTTAGGCGAAGGCAAACAAGTTCGCGTTGTTGGCGACCAAATCTGCAACCCCACACTCGTGGACGACCTTGCGTATGCTGTCCTGAAAATTGTGGAATTTAATCGTGACGGTCTCTACCACATCGCTGGCAATGATTTGGTGAGCCGATATGATTTTGCCGTGGAACTGGCGAAAAAATTCAAATTCGATAAAAAATTAATCATACCAATTAAAACCTCGATATTGAAACAACCGGCGCCAAGACCGATGAAATCAGGTTTTATAATCTTAAAAGCAGAAACTGAGCTCAGTATAAAAATGTCGGGCGTGGAACAGGGATTAACAGTATTTCGTAATCAACTCATTAATGCTCGCTCTGTGGATGATGATCCTGATTTTATGTTTTAATTTTGTTAAGTTATTATTAAGTTTTGCTGGTTCTCGAGTAGTGAAGTCATAGACGAAGCGCCCGCCCCGCACGCGGTTCGGGCGGGGTAACGAGAGAACTTTTGGGACAGCCCCTTAATGGAAGCCATTCAAGAACAGCGAACTGTTTTATCCCGTAAAACGGGATTTAACAGTTTCGTAACCTTTTTGAAATGGGCTCAATTCTATTGTAAAGAAAAACAATGATATGAAAGGATAGAAAAAATTTATGTTAGATATCAAATTTATTCGTGAACATCCTGATCTTGTAAAAGAAGGAATACGGAAAAAAGGCGACGTTGACAGAATCGATGAGGTTCTTTTGTTAGATAAGAAGCGTCGCGAAGTAATACAAAAGACCGAAGCTCTGAAAAACCAGCGAAATGTTGTTTCCGAAGAAATTGCGAAAATAAAAAAGTCGGGTCAGGATGCTATTCAGGCAATTTCCGAGATGAATAAGGTAAAAGATGAAATTAAATCGTTGGACAATGAATTAAGAAAGATTGAAGAAGAGTTTAACAATCTGTTGCTGACGATTCCGAACGTTCCTCATCCGTCGGTGCCCGAGGGGCACAAGCCCGAAGATAATCAAGCGATCTTCTCGTGGGGTAAATTGCATCCCGAATACATCGGGGTAAATGAGACAGATTTCGAGCCGAAGCCGCATTGGGAATTGGCTGAAAAGTTAGACATCATAGATTTTGGAACCGGTGTAAAAGTGACCGGTGCGGGATTTCCCTTTTATAAAAATCGAGGCGCTAAATTACAGCGCGCGCTGATTAATTTCTTTTTAGACGAAGCTCACGGCAAGGGCTACATAGAAATACAGCCGCCGTTAATGATAAATACGGCAAGCGCAACCGGAACAGGTCAGTTGCCGGATAAGGAAGATTTGATGTATGTGGTAAACCGTGACGAATTGTATCTTGTGCCGACAGCCGAAGTTCCTTTAACAAATTTGCATCGCGATGAAATCTTATCGGAAAAAGATTTACCGGTTAAATACTGTGCCTACACGCCTTGCTTCAGGCGCGAAGCAGGTTCGTATGGCAAGAATGTTCGCGGTCTAAACAGATTGCATCAATTCGATAAAGTTGAGTTGGTTAAGTTTGTCCATCCGGGTACTTCTTACAACGAGCTCGAAGGTTTGCGTTCGGACGCAGAAGCTTTGTTGCAAAAACTGAATTTACCGTATCGAGTTCTCCTGATGTGCACCGGTGATATGGGTTTCACTCAATCAAAAAAATACGATTTAGAAGTTTGGGCGATAGGGCAAAAATGTTGGCTCGAAGTTTCTTCAATTTCGAATTTTGAATCTTTTCAAGCGCGCCGCATAAATGTCCGTTTCAGACTCGCCGGTGGTAAGCCGGAATTTGTGCACACGCTAAACGGATCCGGTTTGGCTCTACCGCGTATCGTTGCAGCGATTATAGAAAACTACCAGACACCCGAGGGAAAAGTTATCGTTCCGAAAGTGTTACATAAATACACAGGGTTTGAGGTGATTGGATAAACAAGTCAAAATTAAAAATATTCCGATTTTTTTAAAAAATAAAAATTACACCACTAAGGCTCACTAAGTCTTTTTACGTAATCCCAATTTATGAATACTATTTTTACTTTTGCATTTTTTATTTTTAATTGTTTTTATGAAACCCCTTTTACGGTTACTACCATATTTATCAAAGTATAAAAAAACTTTGTTCATGGGTTTACTCTCCATTGTAGGCAGTAACATTTTTACTGTTATACAGCCGCACTTTATCGGTAAAGCAATCGACGAGCTAAAGCGAGGTATCTCAACTCACAACCTGGATCCGGTTGACCTGCTTTTTTACGCCGGCTTGATTGTCGGGTTTACTTTGGTCGCGGGCGTGCTCTCTTTCTTGACTCGTCAAACGATCATAGTTGTTTCGCGTCATATCGAGTATGACATCAGGAACGATTTTTTATCGCACATACAAAAACTCCCCTTCTCATATTTTCAAAATACACCGACCGGCGATTTAATGGCACACGCGACAAATGACATTGGCGCTGTTCGTAATACGCTCGGACCAGGTATTATGTATCCTGCCGATACACTGGTTACGTTCGTGATGGTTTTAACTATGATGCTGCTGAAAGATTGGCAGCTAACGCTAATGGTTCTCATTCCATTACCTCTTGTTTCGTTCGCTGTATATAAATTGGGTAAGCTAATCAATCAAAGATTTCAAGAACGGCAGGAACAGTACTCAAAACTTACTACCCGCGCACAGGAAAGTCTCTCCGGTATTCGCGTCATAAAAGCTTATGTCAGGGAAAATTTTGAAATCGAGTCGTTTCGAAGTATCAGTTGGGAATATTTTAAAAAGAATTTGGTGCTTGCGAAAATCCAATCAATAATCTGGCCCACGATGTTTCTCCTTGTCGGCGTTTCCCTCGTTATCACTATTTACTACGGAGGTTCGAAAGTAATCGACGGCAAATTATCTATAGGAACGCTCACAGCTTTCTTCGCATACCTCGTTATGTTGATCTGGCCTATGATCGCTTTCGGATGGGTGATAAATATTTTGCAGCAAGGCGCTGCATCTATGAAACGGCTTGCAAAAATTTTCGACACAGAACCTGAGATTGAAAACAATGAATACACCGATTACTCAATTAAAGAAATAAAAGGAGATATCGAGTTCCGGAATGTTACTTTTAATCACAAGAAGTCCAAGCAACCTGATCTCCAAAACATTCAACTAAAAATCGAACGTGGAAAGACAATTGCAGTTGTCGGATACACAGGTTCCGGTAAATCGACGATCGTAAATCTCATCCCACGTTTATACGATATTTCTGATGGCGAGCTTCTGATCGACGGCATCGATATAAAGAAAATACCGTTGGAAGTTTTACGTTCTAATATCGGTTACGTTCCGCAGGAAACATTTTTGTTCTCAGATACGATCGCTCACAACATTGCTTACGGAGTCGAAGAATATGATGAAGTGAATATCGTGCAAGCGGCAGATATAGCACAATTGACAAAAGACGTTGAGGAATTTCCGAAACAGTTCGAAACAATGATAGGAGAACGCGGAATAACGCTTTCGGGTGGACAGAAACAACGTGCCGGTATCGCCCGCGCAGTTATACGAGACCCGAAAATATTGATACTCGATGATGCGCTCTCGGCGGTAGATATTCATACCGAAGAAGAAATTTTAAAACGTTTGAAAAAAGTTATGGAAAATCGTACAAGTATCATTATAAGCCATCGTATCTCCACCGTCAAAGATGCGGACTTGATCGTGGTAATAGATAAAGGACAGATTGTTGAACGAGGCACGCACGGTGAGTTAGTAGTGATCGGTGGTATATATGCAGATTTACACTATAAGCAGATGTTGGAAGAAGAATTGGAAAAACTATAAGGAAGTCAAAAGTCAAAAATAAAAAATAAAAAAGGAGAATAACCATGTACCAGGACATCAAAGAAAGAACGTTCAATTTTGGATTACGCATAATTAGCCTGTCAGGTTATTTACCGGGAAACAATGTCGGTTATACATTAGGAAAGCAAATTCTTCGCTCAGGTACTTCGATCGGAGCCAATGTTGAAGAAGGTGTGGCTGCCTTTAGCCGTGCTGATTACGCCTACAAGATGAGTATAGCTCTGAAAGAAGCCAGAGAAACTCATTATTGGTTAAGGCTCATCGAGGGTTCCGAGTTAATAGAAAAGACGAGTTTGAACGAAATACTAAACGAGAACGAAGAAATAAAAAAAATATTAGGAGCGATAGTTAGCAAACTTCGAGGTAAATCGAAAAATAAACAGAAGTCTGAGAACTAGAATGACCTATACCATTTTTTACTTTTAAATTTTTATTTTTTAATTGATTTATGCACGAAGAAGAAATATTAGGTAAAGCATACGACGCACGGTTGATGAAGCGGTTATTGAAATCGCTCAAACCGTATCGCAAGCACGTTACCCTGGGCATACTGTTGAGTATGCTCGTATCGGGATTGGAAGCAGTGCGTCCGTATTTTACAAAAATAGCCGTCGATGAAAACATCGCGCACGGCGATAAGCATGGCTTGTTGATAACTGCACTTATGTTTTTCGGAGTGTTGGTGTTCAGAGGTGTAATGCAATACTTCAGTGCATACCTGACGCAATGGATCGGTCAACGCACGATATTCGATTTAAGAATGCAGATATTCGATCATTTACAAAAGCTCAGCTTGAAGTTTTACGACAAGAACCCGATAGGCCGGCTCATCACTCGCGTAACTAACGACGTCGAGGTGCTGAACGAGATGTTCTCGTCTGGCATTGTTATGGTGTTCACCGATATCTTTACGATTATCGGAATTCTGTACTTTATGTTTACGATGAATTGGCAGCTCGCGTTAGTATCTCTGAGTGTTTTGCCAATTCTGTTTTACGCCACGTTTTTATTCAGGCGCAAGGCGCGCGAAACCTACCGTGATGTACGACTGCAAGTCGCTCGCATAAATACATTTATGCAGGAACACATAACCGGAATGTCGGTTGATCAAATCTTCAACAGAGAGCAAAAGTCATTTCAAAAATTTTCAGATATTAACGCAAGCCACCGCGATGCAAATATAAAGTCAATATTTTATTATGCCGTATTTTATCCCGGTGTTGAGTTAATCGGAGCGATTGCAGTAGGTTTGATAATCTGGTATTCGGGAGTCGAAGCGCTCAGCGGCGCGATAACGCTCGGAACCGTTATGGCATTCTTTCAATTTAACGAAATGTTCTGGAGACCCGTCCGTGACCTTTCCGAAAAATACAATATCATGCAAACCGCAATGGCTTCATCGGAACGCATATTCAAACTTTTAGACGATAAGAGCATAATCGCAAACCCGGAAAAGCCGGTATCGTTGAATTCAGTTCGTGGTGACATCGAGTTCCGCAATGTGTGGTTTACTTATAATTCGGGTGAACCGGGTTCAGCAAACAATGAGTGGATATTAAAAGATGTCTCTTTCAAAATTAAACCCGGTGAAACGGCTGCCATAGTCGGGCATACGGGCGCCGGAAAATCCACAATTATTAATTTGCTGACAATATTTTACGAGATACAGCAAGGCGAAATTTTAGTTGACGGAATTGATATCCGTAAAATCGATCAAGAGGACCTTAGAAAACACATAGGCGTAGTTCATCAGGATGTATTTTTATTTTCGGGCGATATAAAATCTAATATTAACCTCGGCAATGAGAAGATAAAAATAGATCGTGTAAAAGCTGCTGCGCGCGTGGTCGGGTTGAACCGGTTTATCGATACTCTTCCAAACCGTTATCACGAAGAAGTAAAAGAACGCGGCGCAACTTTATCGGTAGGACAGAAGCAGCTAATTTCGTTTGCGCGCGCATTAGCTTACAATCCTAAAATATTAATACTCGATGAAGCAACTTCGAGTGTTGATACGGAAACAGAGTTACTGATTCAAAATGCAATTCAAAAGTTATTAAAGGGGAGAAGCTCAATCGTAATAGCGCACCGGCTTTCTACTATACAACGGGCAGATAAAATTATCGTACTCCATAAAGGCGAGGTTCGGGAGATTGGTACACACCAGGAATTGCTCGCACAAGGAGGAATTTATTATAAGCTGTATCAACTGCAGTATAAGGCTCAAGAAGTTGGAAGATAAACTTTCAATTGTTGAATCTTAGCTAAAAGGTTATTAAATTAGATTAACACGAATTAATTGAGGTTGTTAAAATGAAGATAAAGGTTGTAGTTCACCAAGCTGAAGAAGGCGGTTATTGGGCTGAAGTTCCATCGATACCGGGTTGTGCTACACAGGGTGAAACGTTTGAAGAACTTCTACAGAATATCTATGAAGCAGTTGAAGGGTGTCTCTCGATCGATGTAGTGTTACCAAAGTCAACCGGAAAAGAGCGGATTTTAGAGATCGCGGTATGAAACCAATCTCCGGGAAG
>JAHJRJ010000183.1 GCA_018830765.1 Bacteroidota bacterium
GATAGCGCATCGAGAAATCTTGAGCCATCCTGACCATGGTTTCGTACACTGCCGAATCGCCGTGCGGATGATATTTACCGAGAACTTCTCCTACGATACGAGCGCTTTTTTTGTACGGTTTGTTCGAAGCAAGTCCTAAATCTTGCATACCGAAAAGAACACGCCTGTGAACCGGCTTTAAACCATCTCGCACATCGGGCAGCGCGCGGGCTACGATAACGCTCATCGCGTAATCAATATAGCTGCCTTTCATTTCGTCCTCTATATCGACGGGAATTATTTTTTCATTAATCTGTGTCATTTACAAATTTATCCTGAACTAAGGTTCAATAAGTCATTTCGGACAGCACCTTATTTTTTATTCAACTCTTTTTATTATCTCGAATGGTTTTTTGTATCCGTTTGCTTCGAGCATTTTAGAGATTTCAAGCGAACGACGGAACATCATTTCGTATCGTTGTTCTACTGTAAGCGTGCCTTGAAACTTTAATTCAAAATCGAGCTCGGCTTCGTCGTCGTCGTGGTCGAGCACTAATATCATCGTTTTATTGCTCATATATTTTTAAGTTTTTCTAAAACTCTAATATCGTCTAAATCTTTCCCCCTGCCGGCAGCTTTTTTCATAGAAATTAAATCGTCGATTGATGCAACAAAAAACTTAACGTCTTCGATTTTTGTTTCTATTTTCCTCTCCCACACTTCATCAAAAGTAACGCCTTTTACAAAAGGATGTATATCGGTTTCAACAAGATACTGTCTTATCAATACTTTTTTTGTTTTAAGGTCTTCGTCTGTTATATCTATTAAATCATAACCGAAAGCGGATAGCGCTGCGCGTACTTTTTTCAAATTCTCTTCTGACGAATCAATCAAAATATCTATATCTTGCGTGGTACGTGAATAACCGTGAGCAGGAAATGCAGCAGCTCCAATTACAACATACTTAACATCGTGTTCGTTTAATAATCTTAATAGAGTTTTAGTATCCATTACACGTCAAGATTTCTTACATACTTCGCATTCTTCTCAATGAAAGCTCTTCGTGGTTCGACGTCGTCGCCCATTAGAATCGAGAAAGTTCTGTCGGCGTCAGCAGCATTTTCGATGGCAACCTGAAGTATCGTTCTCGAATCGGGGTTCATCGTGGTTGACCAAAGCTGTTCGGGGTTCATTTCGCCCAAACCTTTAAAGCGGTTAATTCCAACTCCGTCAACTATCGTTCCTTCGCCTTCCGGAATTTCTATTGCTTCTTCCTTCTCGTTTTTCTTTAATTTTTCGCCTCTCATTCGTTTTATTATTTCGTTCCTCTCGTCATCGTCGTACGCGAAATATTCCTGCTTACCTTTTTTAATTTTATAAAGCGGTGGTTGTGCGATATAGACATGACCAAGTTCAACTAAATCTTTCATATATCTGAAGAACAACGTAAGCAATAAGGTGCGGATATGAGACCCGTCAACGTCCGCGTCGCACATGATGATAATTTTTCCGTATCGCACTTTTTCCGGATTAAACTCATCACCGACACCAGCACCGATTGCAGTAAATATCGCTCTGATTTCATCATTCTCTAAAATTTTATGCAAGCGCGCTTTTTCTACGTTCAGAATTTTTCCTTTTATTGGAAGAATTGCCTGAAATCGCCGGTCGCGTCCTTGCTTAGCGCTGCCGCCTGCAGAGTCGCCCTCAACGATGTACAACTCGCACAAGCTTGGGTCGTTTATCGAGCAGTCGGCAAGCTTTCCGGGAAGACTTGTTGACTCGAGAGCGCTTTTTCTCCGGGTTAAGTCGCGTGCCTTTCGTGCGGCTTCGCGAGCCTCGGCAGATAACAAACACTTCTCTATTATCTTTTTTGCGTCCGAGGGATTTTGTTCGAGCCACGTCACGAGATTCTCGCTCAAAATAGATTCAACAATACTCTTTATTTCGCTGTTGCCAAGCTTTGTTTTTGTTTGCCCTTCGAACTGCGGCTCCGGAACTTTTACGCTTACGATAGCCGTCAATCCTTCTTTGAAATCGTCGCCAGATAACTGCACGCCGTTTTCTTTAACAAGATTGTTTTTACTGGCATAACTGTTCAATGTTCGGGTCATCGCACTACGAAAGCCGATTAGATGTGTTCCGCCTTCGTGCGTATTGATATTGTTTACGTAAGAGAAGACGTTTTCGGAATAATTGTCGTTGTATTGAAATGCAATCTCAACATCAACGGTTCTACCGTTTTCGTCATTATCTTGTCCGTGTGCGTAAAATACTTTTTTAATTATCGGCTGCCGGTTTGAATCGATATACTTAACAAACGCCATTAAGCCGCCTTTAAAATGAAAAACTTCTTCTTGTTCCTGATCATCGCGCAGGTCAACAATACGAAGCGTAACATCGGGATTAAGAAACGCAAGCTCGCGCAAGCGTTCAGCAATTGTTTCGAATTTAAATATCCGGTTTTTAAAAATTTGGCTATCGGGATAAAACGTTACTTTCGTTCCTGTCTTATTCTTTTCCGCTTTACCGATTACTTTTACATCTGCCGTAGGGTCGCCTCGTTTGTACTTTTGATAAAATACTTTTCCCTCGCGTCTTACCTCGACTTCCAAAATTTCACTAAGCGCGTTAACAACAGACACACCGATACCGTGTAATCCGCCTGAAACCTTGTAAGTATTCTTATCGAACTTACCACCGGCATGAAGCACAGTCATTACGACTTCGAGCGCCGATTTTTTCTCTTCGGGATGCATATCCGTCGGAATACCTCTGCCGTCGTCCTCGACCGTAACAGACCCGTCTGTATTTAACTTGAC
>JAHJRJ010000184.1 GCA_018830765.1 Bacteroidota bacterium
TAAATCTTAATCAAATATTTTAATAAAGTCAAGTTTTTCACCTGTTGCTTTTCTCATTAAGCATTACTAAATTTCGAATGATTTTCGAAGAATTTGATTAATTTTTAAAAGCAAGAATAATATATGATAAAAGAAAAGATTAAACAGGCAGTTGAGATATTAAAAGAAAAAAACATCGACGTATGGGTAACTTTCGTGCGTGAAAGCACCACTATCCCTGACCCCTCTCTCGAGATGGTCGTCGGAACAAGCTGCACCTGGCAAACGGCTTATATTATTACATCCAAGGGCGAAACTATCGCGATTGCGGGAAGTTTGGACGTTGCTAATCTAAAATCGAAAGGATACTATAAAGAGATTATCGGTTACGTGCAATCTATCAAAGAACCGCTTTTAGAAATTTTGAAGAGAATTGATCCGAAAACTATCGCAATTAATTATTCGACCAACACCGTTATTGCCGACGGATTGACTCACGGGATGTGGCTACAGTTAATGAGTTATTTAGACGGAACGCCATACAAAGATAGAATTATATCATCCGAGCCTGTAATTGCCGCACTGTGCGGAAGAAAATCGCCGACCGAATTAAAATTGATGAAAGCTGCCATAGTTGAAACATTAAAGATATTCGATAAGGTTACTCATTATATAAAGCCGGGAAAAACCGAACAAGATGTAGCAAACTTTATTCTAAAAGAAGTAAAAAAGATTGGCGTCGAAACTGCTTGGGATAAAGAGTACTGTCCTTCAGTTTTTACAGGACCGGAATCGGCTGGCGCACACGCGGGACCGACAAACCGAAAAATAGAAGGCGGACATATTTTGAATATTGATTTCGGAGTAAAGATGAACGGTTATACTTCCGATTTACAGCGAACGTGGTATATCCGGAGAAAAGGCGAATTAACAGTGCCCAAAGAAGTAACACTTGGATTCAACACTATAATAGAAGCAATACAATTGGCAGCGAAAGCACTTAAGCCGGGAGTGATGGGCTGCGAGATGGATGATATCGCCCGCAATCATATCACTTCGAAAGGGTATGCGGAGTATCCGCACGCTCTCGGTCATCAAATAGGGCGCATTGCTCACGACGGCGGAGGCCTCCTCTGTCCGCGTTGGGAAAGATACGGTAAACTTCCATACGAAAAAGTTGAGGAATCACAGGTCTATACTCTTGAGCCACGGTTGACGGTGGAAGGTTACGGTGTAGCTACCGTCGAAGAAATGGTAGTGGTTACGAAGGATGGATGTAAATTTTTATCGAAATCTCAAAAAAAGATTTATTTAGTGTAGTATCCTTGATTATTAATATCAATTTTTATATCTTTTATCAGTTAAATTAAAGGAATTTCAATGCTATCGCTCTTTTACGTTATATTTTTAAGTTATTTAGTAGGTTCTATCCCTACAAGCATTATAGTTGCAAAACTTTTAAAAGGAATAGATATTCGTCAACACGGCAGTGGTAACGCCGGCGGCACAAATGTGATACGTGTTTTAGGATTAAAAGAAGGAATCTTTGTAATCGTTTTCGATATTTTCAAAGGTTTTATAGCAACCGTCTTTATCGCAAAGCTGATGTATTCTCCTTTCCCATTTAAAAACCTCACACCGTTGGAAGATTTCACGCTTGTGCAGATATTGGCTGGGAGCGCAGCAATCGTGGGTCATATTTGGACGGTATTCGGCGGATTCAAAGGCGGAAAAGGTATGGCAACCGCCACAGGTATGTTAATAGGACTTGCACCTATCGACATTTTAATTGTCATCGGTGTTTTCACTATTGTATTTATAATTTCTCGATACATTTCATTAGGTTCGATCAGCGCAGCAGTAGCATTCCCGCTCACTTTATTTTTCAGAGAAAATATATTTAAAGCAGAAGTTGAAGGATACAGCATATTGATCTTTTTCTCGATAGGTATTGCGGCGCTTTTGATATTTACTCACCGGGCAAATATTAAACGGCTTATTGAAGGTAGAGAACATAAGATCACTAATTTTCATTTGTTTAGAAAGAAATGAAAATTACAGTAATAGGTGCCGGAAGTTGGGGAACAACTCTCGCTCTACTTTTATTTTCGAACCGACACGATGTTACGTTATGGTCGCATCGCAAAGAAGACCTCGATAACATTTTAAACAAACGGGAGAACACAGTTTTCCTACCCGGTGTAAAGATACCTAACGAGTTAATAGTAACAGGTGATTTAGAGGAAGCTACTCACCAAACGGAAGTAATTGTAACAGCCGTCCCCTCACAGCATTTGCGATCAGTTCTAAAGCAAATTACACATGTAAACACTCGTGAAACTGTGATAGTCAACGTTGCGAAAGGAATCGAGAACGATACTTTGATGACGATGTCGGAAGTTATAGCCGAAGTTTTACTTGGTCATCCACTGGCAAAGACTGCGATACTTTCTGGACCGAGTTTCGCGGAAGAAGTCAGCAAAAAAATCCCGACGGCGGTGGTAGTCGCCTCTCCCGATTTTGAAACTGCAAAATTTGTTCAACAAATTTTTTTAACTCCTTACTTTAGAGTTTATGCGTCGGATGATGTGCGTGGAGTTGAATTAGGTGGTTCGTTAAAAAACGTTATCGCAGTTGGGGCGGGCTTATGCGACGGTGCCGGCTATGGTGATAACACAAAGGCGGCGATAATGACACGTGGAATTGTCGAAATCGCCCGTCTTGGTATCGCTATGAATGCTAACCCAAAAACCTTTTCCGGGCTTTCAGGCATCGGTGATTTAATAGCAACCTGCATGAGCAAGCACAGCCGTAACCGGCACGTCGGTGAGGAAATCGGGAGAGGACGCAAACTTCCGGATGTGTTGAATGAGATGGTCATGGTCGCTGAAGGTGTCCAAACAACTGTTTCAGCTTGCGAACTTGCGAAAAAACTCGCGGTTGAAGTCCCAATTATGACTGAGGTTTACAACGTATTATTTAATGGGAAAAACCCTCAAGACGCGACCTTGGATTTGATGACACGCGACCCTAAAGGCGAGTTGTAAATTTATCTATCCAACATTCAAACTCCGGCTACCGGTTAATGGCAAAATTATCACACTCAAAAGCAGATATTCTTACACCGGTTCAATTTATTAAAGGAATCGGACCAAAACGCGCTGAAATTTTTGCATTGCACGGTATTAAAACCGTTCGTGACCTACTCTATTATTTCCCTTTCGATTATCTAAACCTAACCGAAATTTCCACAATCGGTTCTCTACGCAAAATGGCTGATACGGGCAAATTAGTTTCCGTTGTGGGAACCGTCAGGGCGATAGATATTGTGGGTAGACCTCCTCGAAGACGCTGCATCATTATTATCGGGGACCAGACTGGCACACTCCCTCTATTATTTTTTCAAAATATTAATTACTTCAAATCGGCATTTCAGCTGGGAGAAACAATCGCGGTATCCGGTAAAATCAACAGCTACATGAACCGTTCTCAGATTGTTCACCCGAGAATTGACCGTGTTGAAGTTGACGAAAGTAACGACATAACTGGCTTCCTTCATACAAAAGGATTTATCCCAAAATATTCGTCCAATGAAGATTTCAGGTTGGGACGGATTACCGATACTGTTTTTCGAAAAATTATGAAAACCGTTGTTGAGCAATTTGCGTCGCACGTTGAAGAGATACTTTCCAATAAAATTTTGGCGGAAAACAATTTAATCCCTTTAACAACAGCTTTGCACGACGTCCATTTCCCGTTATCGGATTCCGAAAAAGATATTGCTCGCTTTCGGCTAAAGTTTGACGAGTGGTTCTTTTTCCAACTACTTCTTGCATACAGAAAGAAAAAAAATAAAGTTGACCTACCTGGTATTCCATTTAAAATAGAGAGCAAGTTAGCTCGTCGTTTGGTTGACTCGCTGCCATTTAAACTGACTAAAGCTCAAATTCATGTAATCAAAGAGATTGCCAACGATATGCGTAAACCAAAGCCGATGAACCGGCTGCTTCAGGGAGACGTTGGCAGCGGAAAAACTGTTGTCGCTATCATCGCCATGCTCATTGCAATTGAAAACGGTTATCAGGTAGCTTTCATGGCTCCAACAGAAATTTTAGCAGAGCAGCATTACAGAACATTCAAACGGTTTTTAGACGGTTTACCCCGATTGTATCGGGGTTTACCTGTTAATGTTCGATTGCTTATAGGCGGACAACGTAAAGCTTTACGCGAAGACGTCCTGGAGGATATCAGACGAGGAACCGCTAACATCATAGTCGGCACACACGCATTAATACAGGAAAAAGTTGAATTCGCAAACGTAGGATTGGTAATTATCGACGAGCAGCATCGCTTCGGAGTTGCGCAGAGAGCCGAGTTGATGCGCAAAGGAAAAGAAAGCATTAAAGTAACACCCGATGTAATCGTAATGACCGCTACACCTATCCCTCGCACATTATCGCTAACGGTTTACGGAGACTTAGACGTTTCGGTAATAGACGAGATGCCGAAAGACAGAAAGAGTATCAAGACTCTTGTTATGCCTGAATCGCAATCGGATAAACTTCACAAGATGATGCGCGAGCATATACAAAGAAGAGAACAAGTATATATTATCTATCCGATCATTGAAGAATCAGAAAAGGTCGACCTGAAAGCGGCAGTTGAAAATTTCGAGATACTTAGAAACAATATCTTCCCCGATTTAAGAGTCGCGCTCATCCACGGTCGAATGTCGTCCGAAGAGAAAGACAAAGTAATGGACGACTTTAAAAACAAGCGGTTGGATATACTTGTCTCTACGACCGTCATCGAAGTCGGTATCGACATACCGAATGCAACGCTGATGGTAATCGAGCATGCTGAGAGGTTCGGACTTTCACAGTTGCATCAACTGCGTGGACGCGTAGGCAGAGGCACCGACCAATCGTATTGTATATTAATCGTGCCCGACTGGCTTGCAAAGTTGACTTCGCGGCAATCACACACACCGGTTTTTTTACACCCTGAAAATAGGCAAAATTCCACAGATTTAAGCGATTCCGACAAGCAAAAAGCTTTGACCAGAATCCTGACGATGCTCGAAACATCGGATGGATTTAAGATAGCTGAAGTAGATTTGAAGCTCAGAGGTCCAGGAGATTTCTTCGGTACACGTCAAAGCGGTTTACCCGAGTTGCACATCGCCAACGTGCTGGAAGACAGAAAAATAATTTTAGCCGCACGCAAGGAAGCTTTCCATCTTGTCGATAGCGATCCGCATCTACGTGCAAAAGAGAATCAGTGCATCAGAAAATTTTTCTACGACAAGTTGAAAGACTCTCTAAACTTTTTTCAAGTCGGTTAAACCCACCAATCAATATTTATCTCACATATCACTCCTAAAAAATTATTTTTATTTTTTTTTCTAAAAATGCATTTTTTTCTTGACTTAAATTATAAATATTATATATTACACAGCGAGAAATAGATTATAACAAGTATGTATAACAATTAATGAGGATCTGACGAGTTCCTTGATACGTCTTCCACTGAATGTTGCGCTCGTTTACAATCAAAAGAAGGAAGATAACAAAACAGAAAACAATCACGAGCCTCCCGATAAAGATAAAAATATATTATCGGGATTGAACGGTGAATCATCCGTTAGATTTAATCATTCAACCCCAAATAATTTCGCAGACACCTATGCTGAGTGGGACACATTCGAAACTATAAATGCGGTGCGCGAAGCCCTCTCCGAATTTCACAAAGTCACGCTCGTAGAAGCGGATGAGAATGCTTACCAGAAACTCCTGCAGTTGAAACCCGATATCGTTTTCAACATTGCCGAAGGTTTAAACGGTGTTTCGCGCGAAGCTCAAATTCCCGCTATTCTGGAACTCCTTCAAATCCCTTATACGGGATCAGACCCGCTTACCTTGAGTATTTGTCTGGATAAGGCGCGAACCAAGGAAATTCTTTCCTATTACGGCATCCCTACTGCTCGTTTTTGCGTTATTAATTCGATTTCCGATATCGTCGGCGCGAATATCGTTTTCCCGAGCATAGTAAAACCTAAACACGAAGGTTCAAGCAAAGGCATATTTAATTCTTCTATCGTCAATAATTGGGACGATCTAATATCTCAAGTTACTTTTGTGATCGAAACATATAAACAACCAGCTTTGGTCGAAGAATTTTTAGATGGACGTGAATTTACAGTTGCGTTATTGGGTAACGGCAAGGACGTTAAAGTTCTTCCGATAGTCGAAATGAAATTCGATTCGTTACCGAGCGAAGTTAATCGTATATATTCCTACGAAGCTAAGTGGATTTGGGATAATTCGGAATCACCGCTGAACATTTTCGAATGTCCGGCGAACTTACCCATTTCTCTTCAGACTGAGATCGAAGATATTTGTTTGAAAACATATTCTGTAATGAAATGCCGCGACTGGTGCCGCATCGATGTGCGACTGGATTCGAATGGCGTGCCGAATATACTTGAACTAAACCCGTTGCCCGGAATTTTACCGAAGCCTGAAGATAATTCGTGCTTCCCGAAAGCCGCACGAACGGCGGGGATGAATTACAACCAGCTTCTACAAGAAGTTTTAAATTTAGCGGCGAAGAGATACGGACTTTTATGAGAAAAAAAATACACGTAGCAATAGTTTATAACGAGCCGACTGTAACTACCAGTTCGGGCAGGAAATACATTTCCGAATCTGGCGTTCTTTATGAAGAGGGACAACCCTCCGAGAATAATGCGGAAGTTAGTATAGATATGTCTGAAGCCGGTGTCCTCGATGAGATGAACGATATCAAACGCGCTCTAATAGTGAACGGCTACAAAACCACTCTCTTTAACGTCAACAGCGATATTATGAGGTTGATTGATTTTTTAAGGGGAGAACAGCCGGACGTTATTTTTAATATTTGTGAGAGTATCGGAAAAGAATCCAGCCACGAAATGCACGTAGCCGGAATTTATGAGCTTTTGGGAATTCCCTACACGGGTGCGAATGCTATGACTTTGGGATTAGCACAAAGTAAAGTCCGTGTAAAAGAAATTTTAGGTTACTACGGATTGCTGACTCCCAAATTTCAGTTGATGAAAAACCCAGCGCGGATAGTGATTGAAGAAGACCTCGATTTCCCATTATTCGTTAAACCGGCGCGCGAGGATGCGAGCGTAGGCATTACGACTGACTCCGTCGTCTATAATCTCACCAACCTACGTAAACAAGTCAGACATATTATAGAGCAATTCAGCCAACCCGCGCTTGTAGAAGAATACATCGAAGGACGCGAGCTTAACGTTGCTATTTTAGGTAATTCAAAACCTGTTGCACTTCCGATTTCCGAAATAGATATGTCCACCTTGCCCGACAAGTATCACAAAATTATTACATACAACGCCAAGTGGATGAAAGGCACAGAAGAATACGAACACACAAAAGGTTATTGTCCTGCCGATTTGCCCGCAGCCATCGAACAACAATTAAAAGAGATGGCATTGAAAGCTTATACAGTTATCGGAGGAAGAGATTATGCAAGAGTCGATTTCCGTTTGACGAAGGACAACAAACCTTACATATTAGAGTTTAATCCAAACCCCGACATCGCAAACGACACAGGATTCGCTCGTTCTGTAAAAGCTTCGGGTTTAACGTTTGAGGAAATGGTTAAACGTATTGTCGAATTAGCGCTCGAGAGAACGGCTTGATTATTCGCAAACTACATAAAGACGACAGAGAACAAATCCATCGGTTGATTATCGAAACCGCTGTTTTTTCTGATGAAGAAGTAAACATAGCAATGGAATTGATTGATATTTTTATAAACAATCCGAATCAGAAGGATTACGATTTATATTCTGCAATCGAAAACGGTGAAGTTTTAGGTTACATCTGTATCGGACCTACGCCGATTACGGACGGGACATACGACCTTTATTGGATAGTCGTGAAAGTATTGTCCCACGGAAAAGGAGTCGGTAAAAAGTTGATTCAATTTGCAGAAAATAGCGTAATGAAAAATAATGGACGACTGCTTGTGGCTGAAACATCATCCCAAGAAAAGTACCGGAACACA
>JAHJRJ010000185.1 GCA_018830765.1 Bacteroidota bacterium
ACTCTGAATCCCGCCTTAGAGAAAGGTATCAATGTTTTGGGTTTAATTCTTTTGACTATCTTTGGTGTTCGTTTTTTACTGGCAATAATTGTTTATGGTCTTGAAACTTATTGGGTAAAGAAAGAAAAGGACATAGCCAAGAAGCAATATCTCAAAGGGATATTTATAGCAATAAAGGTGATTGTTTGGAGCCTTGCTATTATTATTCTCCTGGATAATCTTGGCATCAAGATTACTGCACTGGTTGCCGGGTTAGGCATTGGTGGTATAGCAATTGCTTTGGCATCCCAAGCAATTTTAGGGGATTTATTTAGTTACTTTACCATATTCTTTGACCGTCCATTTGAGATTGGCGATTTTATCATCATTGGAGATTATTTAGGGACAGTTGAACATATTGGTATTAAGACTACACGAGTTCGCAGTTTAGGTGGAGAACAATTAGTATTTTCTAATACTGACCTTACTAATTCGCGTGTGCGCAACTATAAAAGGATGGATAAGCGCCGTGTAGTTTTCAAACTTGGAGTTACCTATCAAACCAACCTCCAACAGTTAAAAGAAATACCGGTAATAATCACAAATATTATAAAAAGTATTAACGATACAGTTTTTGACCGTACACACTTCTTTTCTTATGGAGATTTTAGTCTTATTTTTGAGGTAGTTTATTATGTTATTGGTAGTGACTACAATAGATATATGGATATTCAGCAGGAAATAAATTTTAAAATAAAAGAAGAGTTTGAAAAACGCGGAATTGAATTTGCTTATCCAACGCAGACATTATATTTAGATAAAATATAAGAATTGGATATGTTTAGAAGTAGTAGTCAATACTGTCAATGGCCGAAAGCGACCAACAGCGTATAACACAGTGTAAAAGACTACGCTTCGCTCCGTCCAAATTCTGCTTACGCAGAACTTCTTTTACACCGATACCGTTATACGCCATTTCGCCTTTATGGTACATAAGTTTTATAAAGTATAAAGGAGTGCCTTAATAAATGGTGATGCTAGTGTCGATAGCATCGTTCACCCCGATATCTTCGGGGTTCACGATGCTTTTATTTATATTTTATCTTAGGCTCATCTACGCGAAACCCTATCTGACGCTTTGGCTTTTCAGGCGGCGCCATCAGTTGACCCCGATTTATCGGGGTTGACGAATCGCTTCGAAGATCGCTTGTATTTCTTCGTCGTGTCTTTCAATCTTCATCTCTAATTCACGAAATTTAGTACGCTTGAAAGCATAGCCACGCCTTGTTCGGTGAAGGCATATGGTTTTGCCCGCCTTACGCCACCCCAACTTGAAATCACAAATTGTGATTTCAAGTTCTTAAACTCAGAATCGTTTAATTGAAACATAAAATCATTAGGAAATCGACTCCGATTGCGTTTTATAGCTTGGATTAAAAATTCTCTGCTCAATAACTTGTTGAGGAATTATTTCGTCTTTAGATTTCACTCATTCATCTCTTTAATCTTCCTTATTGCCAATTCCTGCATATCGCGAGCAGCTTCTTCGGCTGTTTTTGCCCCCCCTAAAACTGCCTGGTAACTCGGACGCATTGCATCCCAAATTGCCCGCAGTTCTGGAACAACAGGCATCGGCTTTCCACGTTCAATTTGCAAACGTGAGTTTACCAATATCTCATCATTCTTGATGAACGGGTCGTCATACAGCGAAATTCGAGTAATCATTGTGTTTAAAAGTTTTGCTGTCTCAAGCTGATTCTCTGGTTCCATCAAATATTTCAAAAGTTTGACGACTTCCGGCAGCTTTTCTTTCTTCACGTTCGAATTTATCGAGAAACCTTTCGGCGAAACCATAGGCGCACAATACAAGCCGGTCTTAGTAATTTTAGGAAGCGGTGCAATTCCGATGTTAACTCCTGCCTTCAAGTATCCTGCCCACGACCAGTCGCCATTAATTATCATTCCGGCTTTCCCATCCTTAAACAACACTTCGGCGATGTTGTAATCTGATTCGCGGGGAATTATTTTATATCTGTCGCGTAAATCCTTTATAAAATTTAACGCGTCGATGTTGGCTTGTGTATTTAGAGTCGGATTACCTTCGTCATCCATCACCCAGCCACCGAATCCGCTCAAAAACGGTATAAAGAAAAACGGCTCTGTATAATTCCAAACTAAACCGTATCTCTGAACCTTTCCGTTTTGGATGACCATGATTTTCTTGCAGAGCTCTATCAACTCTTCATCTGTCTGAGGTGGTGTTTTTACGATATCCTTATTGTAAATAAGTGTAAGGTGATTTCCCAACTTATCTGCAACTTGATATAGATGTCCTTTGAAAAATGTAAGTGCCTTCGGGTTGAACGATTCCAACCATTCCTTCTCGAATAAATCCTCAAGCGGAAGAATTATATCCATTACTTGAAACGGACCAATCTGGTCTGAAGGACCGTAAACCAAATCGGGTCCTTGACCTGCAATTGCGGCAATGATATAGCCGGATCGTAGCTCTTCTGTTTCTTTATACAGTTGTTCAACGATAATTCCCGGGTTCTGCTCCGTGTATTTTTTAATCTGCGCTTCGAGTATCTCGCGTTCGTCAACCCGCATCTGGTGCCAGATGACTATTCGAGGTCGAGGGTCTTTCTCCGAGCAGGAAAAGAAGCTTAGAGCTAAGAGTCCCACTAGTAGCGGGATAAACTTCGAGCTAAGAGCGATGAGCGGAGAGCCAAGAGCTAAGAGTCCCCACGATGTCGGTCTACGACCCCGTAGGGGGATAAACTTCGAGCGAAGAGAAGAGAACAAATGAGTTAAGTACAATTTATGTCTAAGATAATTCATAATTCAAGTACTACACATTGGTATGGTTTTAAGTTATAAACCAGCTTTCCTTTTTCGATTTGTATTGTTTTACCGGTGATTAAGTCGGTAGCCGATTTTCTCTTTGTGCCGAGGTCTATGTTCACTTTATTCGATTCTGTCGGATTTCCGTTTGCGACTACAAACAAACGCTTGTTATTTTTTCTTTCAAATATAACTAAATCGGGATGATTATTATGATGAAATATAAATGTTTTTGGTGAAATATTCAGTATTAATTTTTTAAACACATTACGAATGAAAGAGATATTCTTTATGAAATCTACAAATTCATTTTTAGAGCACCAATTAAAAGCGAACTCGCTGAAGAGCGGAAGTTTGTGCGATGGGAACGTATGTAAATCCTCAACCGAAAAACCTAAGCCGGTGTTAATGGGAAAGGTTTCGCCGACTTCAAAACCGTTATGGATAAATGGAATTGCAGGAATAAAATTGTTTATTACCCACGAATATTTTGAATATTCGATGCAACCTATTCGGGAAGCAGCCCGGGGCGTGTTGTGACTTTCGGGTGTGGCAAAAAATGAAATCGGGTAGCCGTCGGCGGCGAAGTTCATAAGCAGCTTCTTCAACCGTCTAACCTCGTGCTGGTCAGCCCACACGTAACCTATCACCGCGTTGTAACCCTCGTCAACACTTCGTTTAGAGACTGAGAAATTTTCATCCCAGAAAGCAAAGTCGCGGTTAATTTCTCTTGCTTTATGTATCATCTTCTGCTTCATTTCCATCGGAAGTGCGTGACCCATATCTATCATAACGCCGTCGATACCGAAAGATCGCTGATAATGCGGAATGATACCGATTATTTTATCCCAAAGAGGCTTATTGATGTTTTCCGACTTTGCCAGATTTGCATCATACATACGAACAGTGTTGTATCCGATGTAATTGAAATCGGGATGATTGTAAAGTTTGAGGTAAGTAACATCTCCCCACGGTGGCTGAGTATCGTTGGGGGGCCAGTCGGCAAAAGCGCCGGGAATACGAACCCTCTGACCGTTATCCAAAATTCCTACATATCTATTATTTATATGATGGATGTTCTCCCTTTTTGGCGGGTCGGTGAACATTTCTCTGTAGATGGCATGAGGCGGGATAAGCTGATCGAAACGCTCGTTTCCAACGGCATAAAATATTTTTTCCAATTCAGCTTGAGTAAAAACAGGCGTCCCGTATTTTGATTCGTCGTTTGATTTTGGTTCACGGTCTTCGATATTTTCTTTTATCCAGTAGAACCATTCCGGATGCTCTTTAACCCAATCGCCGTCTTTTGCCGATGTCCGGAATACAAACTCAGCCACGACTCTCATTCCCAATTTATGTGCAGCTTCGACGAAAGCTTTGAATTCGATTTCAG
>JAHJRJ010000186.1 GCA_018830765.1 Bacteroidota bacterium
TAGCGTTTGCAGATGGGTTTTTTTATAAATTATCGATCGGCTGAATGAAATTATTAAATAACAAATATCTCATTTCTTTACTGTTGTGTCTAATCGTTTTATTGTCTGTAAACGGTCAGGAGATATTGTCCGACGGACAACTCGAAGTAAAAAGAATTATTATATCTGGCAATCGTTTTTTGGATAAATCCGCTATCCTTGAAACGTTCGCGACTAAAGAAAGTCCCGGTGCTGTATCGAAGTTTTTGTACAATGTGTTTGGCGATAAATTCGGCAGTAAAGCTGAATTCTTTTCGCAAGAAATTTTTGAAAGTGACATAGAAAGATTAAAATTATCGTACGCCGATAACGGATTCTTTGATGCGAATATACAATATTCAATCTCCGGAGACAAGAGAAAAAATAGTATAGATATCTCAATCACTATCGAAGAAAACAGGCAAGCATATATCGATTCGGTAGAATACCGCGGTTTTACTTTCGATAACCCAAAGATGCAGGAGGAAATATTTACTAAACGCGTCATTAAAAAGGGAATCCCTTATCAAAAATCTAAAGTAAACGAAGAAGCTAATCGCGTCTTAGGTATTTTAATGAATTACGGTTACCCGTTTGCTACGTTATCTTTTGAAAATTCGTCAGCAACGCGTACCGCATCCTCGAATACATTTTTAATAATATATGCATACGAAACAAAAGAGCAGTGTAAATTCGGTGAAATTAATCTCGAAGTGGTTCCTCCACGTGAAGATATCACGGATAAAATAGTCTTGAGGCAGCTTGAATATAAGGAAGGTGATTTAATAAGCAGGAAAAAAATTATCGCGTCCGAGAGAAACTTGAACCGTCTCGGAATCTTCGAATCTGCTCGAATTGAAATCGTAGACAATAAGACAGTCGAAAAGAAAGACAGCTTAGTTACTAATGTATTCGTAAAACCAGGGAACAAACATGAGCTTACTCCCGAACTTATCATATCCGATGAAGACAATGCTTTCAACTTAGGTTTAGGCACGAGTTACACAAATAGAAACTTTTTAGGCGATGCCCGAATATTCAGTACGCGGCTCCGTTTCAGCACACAATCTATTCATACATGGAACTTCGAACGTCTGTTCGGAAAAACCGGTTTCAAAGATCAGAGTATTTTAGTAAAAGCTGAATTCCAATTTCAAGTTGCGCAACCTCACATATTTATGCAAAGTCTTAATGGCTTTTGGACATTCTCACTAGGCACCGACAAAAAAAATTTTTATATTATTTCGATCGTTCGTAACAAAATTGGATTGGTTAATCAATTTGCAACATATACCACCGGCTTTTTCGAATGGATACTGGAAAGGTCGAATGTTAACTGGCTCGAGGATACCGTAAAATCCGGGCTGAGTGAAGCACGCCTTAAACAGGAAGAAAAACCGCAGTTTAACTCAATAATCAGTGTTACACTACAGCGTGATAAAACCAACGATATATTTTCACCGACTGAAGGATTCTTTCATGCAATATCAGCCGAAGAGTCGGGACTATTACAGCGAGTCCTGAAAAATATTCAAACGTCACTTCCGTACACGCAATTCTATAAATTTACAATTTTGGGTAAATGGTATAAAGATTTATCGAGGACCAAGTTTAATATACTGGCTATAAAATTAAAAGCCGGGTACCAGGATAAATATGGAGAGAGTAAGCGTGATCCGAACGTCAACATCCCGCTAAACAGAAGATTCTTTGCAGGAGGCAGCGGAAGCGTTCGCGCTTGGAAAACTCGTGAACTTGCAGCTATGCCGGTTAATGAAATTGTACTCGGAGGCAATATTATTTTAGAAGGAAATACAGAGTTGAGAATAAACCATATGCGCGGGTTCGGAAAACTTTGGTTTCTCGACTTACAAAATTTATGGGCTGTTTACTTTATAGACTATGGTTCGGTTTGGAGAAGTTTGCAAGAATTTAAACCGAGCGATATTGCCATTGCTGGAGGCTTTGGGATCAGATACGATACTTTCATCGGACCTGTGCGCCTCGATTATGGCTTTAGAATCTACGACCCAGGTGATGTTAATTCAAGAAAATGGTTTTACGAAAAAAAATTCTTTAAAGATATTTTAAACAACGGAGTCCTGAATTTCGGTATCGGGCACGCATTTTAATTCGAAAAGATTTATGAGCTGGAACGATATTATTGCACAACATAGAGTAAAGAAAATTATAAACACATCTATAGAACTCAATCGACTTCCGCACGCACTATTGTTTTACGGATCAGAAGGGGTCGGTAAAGATGCCGCTGCAATCCATCTTGCAAAAGTGTTGAATTGTAAATCAGGAGGAACTGATTCTTGCGACGATTGTACCGATTGTAAGCAGATTAATACGCTACAGCATCCGAATTTGAATCTTGTATTTGCTATGCCTGTCGGCAAAGGAGAAGAATCGAGCGATTCGCCGATCGAAAAAATATCTGCTGATGATATGGCGAACATTTATTCGCAGATTGAACAGAAAGCAAAAAACTTCTACCATAAAATTGCTATCGATAAAGCCAACACGATTAAGATATCGAGTATCAGAGATGTCAGGCGGAAAACTGCGATGAGCGTTTCTGGTAAGGGCAAGCGCGTCATCATCATCATGAACGCCGAAGATATGGGAATCGAAGCATCCAACGCACTTCTAAAAACACTCGAAGAACCTCCGCAAAATACAATTCTTATTCTCACTTCTTCGAATAAAGATGCTTTGCTGCCTACCATCGTATCACGTTGCCAATTGATACGCTTCGATGAACTAACCGAAAATCAGATAAAAGAAGCTTTGATTATTCGTGAAAATGTTGACGAGGAGAAAAGTAATATCATTGCACGGCTCGCAAACGGTAACTACAGGCGTGCACTTGAGATGATAAACACCGACTTTTTCGAAAAACGCAGCCAGCTTGTTAATTTTTTGGTATTAGTATTAACTTCGGACACTTTGAAGATTTCGCAAGAAGTTGAACGTATCGTCAAATCAAGCAGCAAGCCCGAAATCGAACAGTTCTTCCTTATGCTGAACGTCTGGTTTCGAGATGTTAAAACTATGCAAGAAGGTGCGGATAACATAATAAACACAGATTTGCTATCACGGTTAACTAAATTCCTCAACCGCTATCCTAACGGCGATTTCCACAGGATAATTACCGCGATTGAAAAGTCTATTTCACTTATCCAAAAAAATGTTTATATTCCATTGGTGTTTTTCCGGTTCATCGTTACAATAAGGAATATTTTGTTAGTGAAAAGTAAGGACTTTTAAGTTGCAACAGCACATATCTTCGGCAGAAGAAAATAAAAATATTCATTCCCAATCGAATTGCAATAACTGTAATGGAAACGGCACAACGATTAACGGACTGGACGCTGGGGAAGGCCTTCTGAAATCAAACCTCTGCGAAATTAATTTCAAACGCGATAGATTTAACTATTACACTAACTATCAAAACTTAATACTTAAAATTAGTGATACCGTAATTGTAGAAGCAGAGAGGGGATGCGACCTCGGTGTAGTTACTGCAATCGGGGACTGCGCAATCATAAAATATCGAGCAAAAAAAAATCAATGCCACGATTTCAAGAAGATACTCCGGTCAGCTACGGAAGAAGATTTAAATCTGTTTAAAGCTAACAGGCAGAAAGAAGAAGATGCTTTCGACGTCGCAGCAAATAAAATTATAAAGCACAACCTTTCGATGAAGCTGGTGGACGTCGAATATCAACTGGACAGCAGCAGGATTACCTTTTATTATACAGCCGACCACAGAATTGATTTCCGTGAATTAGTAAAAGATTTGGCTTACATTTATCACACACGTATAGAGATGAGGCAGATTGGAGTTCGCGACGAAACTAAACGTATAGGCGGAATGGGCGTTTGCGGAAGAGAAATATGCTGCACTACTTGGCTTTTCGATTTCGAACGCATTTCAAGCCAATACGTTTCAGTTCAAGGATTGACGTTCAATCCGATTAAACTTTCGGGTCAGTGTGGCCGTTTAAAATGCTGTCTCCTGTTCGAACTGGATAATTATGGATAAGAGTTACAAAAGAATTTTAATAACTGCGGCACTGCCGTATGCAAACGGAAAAATTCATCTCGGTCATCTCGCGGGCGCATATCTTCCCGCCGATATCTATGCAAGATACCAAAGGTCAAAACGGCGCGATGTAATTTTTATGTGCGGCTCCGACGAGCACGGCGTTCCAATAACAATTACAGCCGAAAACGAAAAAACAACTCCTCAAGCAATTGTCGATAGATACCACGCTATGAACAAAGCGGTTTTCGAAAAATTCGGTATGAGTTTCGACAATTATTCTAGGACATCATTGCCGCTTCATCATCAAACCGCGCAAGAATTTTTCGTTAAGTTGCACGCTGCCGGCATTCTTAAAGAAAAAGTAGAAAAACAACTGTACGACGAAAAAGCCGGTATGTTTTTGCCCGACCGTTATGTGGAGGGAACGTGCCCAAGTTGCAGCAACCTTGAAGCGCGCGGCGACCAATGCGAAAAATGCGGTACATTTTTAAACCCTCTTGATCTATTAAATCCCAAAAGCAAAATTACTGGCGAAACTCCCGTAGTCCGCGAAACTTCCCATTGGTATTTTCCGCTCGGTGATTATCAAAAACGTTTAGAAGAATATATTGCAAATCGAAATGAGCAAGAGGGCTGGAAAGAAAATGTGCTTAATTATTGCCGGTCGTGGTTTAACGAAGGCTTGCAAGACCGAGCCGTTACCCGCGATTTACAATGGGGTGTGAGAGTGCCGCTGAAGGGATACGAGGATAAAGTTCTCTACGTTTGGTTCGATGCGGTTTTGGGATACATTTCGAGTACAAAGGAGTGGGCACAAAAACAAAGTAACGAGAAGTGGAAAAATTATTGGCTCGACGACAATACAAAGTACGTTGCATTCATAGGAAAAGATAACGTTGTATTTCATTGCATCGTTTTTCCGGCGATGCTGATGGCTTGGAACGATAACAGCAATGAAAAATATGTATTGCCGGGAAATGTTCCCGCTAACGAGTTTCTGAATTTTGAAGGACAAAAATTTTCAAAGAGTCGTGGATGGGGAATTGATGTTGATGAATTCCTCGAAAAATATTCGCCCGATTCTTTACGTTATGCGCTGGCTTTGAACTTGCCGGAATTGCGTGACTCGGATTTCTATTGGAAAGATTTTCAAGCACGCCACAACAACGAGCTTGCCGATATTTTAGGTAATTATGTGAATCGTGTAATAACGTTCGTCCATAAAAACTTTAACGGCAAAGTTCCCAAGTTGCATCAGTTGTCCGATTTAGATAATATTTTCATCAATGAATTAAAACAAAAATCAGGCATAATCGGTGGTCTCATCGAAAGATACAAATTCAGAGAAGCGGTTCTCGAGACAATGAATTTAGCGCGTTCGGCGAATAAATACTTCAATGACAGCGAACCGTGGAAAACTCATAAACAAAATCCCGAACAGTGTACAACCACATTAAACATTTGTTTGCAGGCGGTACGTTCGTTAGCTGTATTATTCGAGCCGGTCCTACCGTTTACAACCCAACGTATCAAAAAAATATTAAATATTGATAATGATAAAATAGATTTTAGCTGGGACGGTGCAGGGAATTTAGAATTAAAAGAAGGACACATGCTCGGAAACCCCGAAATCCTTTTTTCAAAAATCGAAGATGAAGTAATTCAAAAAGAGTTAGATAATTTGGGAGCGGTATCAAAACCTACCGCACTTCCGGTCGAAGAGCTTAAGCCTTTGATTTCGATAGATGATTTTAAGAAGGTGGATTTACGAGTTGCTACCGTTTTGAGCTGCGAAAAAGTTGCCAAATCCGACAAGTTGTTAAAGCTTCAAGTTTCAATTGGTTTGGAACAGCGACAGCTTGTCGCTGGTATCGCGCAACACTATAAACCGGAAGATCTTGTAGGAAAGAAGATTATCGTTGTTGCCAACCTTCAGCCGGCAAAACTTATGGGGAACGAATCGAAAGGTATGCTGCTGGCTGCGTCCGATACGTCGGGTAAACTTGTTTTCGTAACGACTTCGGAAGATATTGCCGATGGCGCTATTGTGAAGTAAGTGGTGAGCTCTGAGTTGTAGCGTGAACTTTAGTTCGCCAAATCGAACATTGAACATCGAATATCGAATGACGAAGTACAAATGACAAATGACAAATGCCAGAGTGATTTAATCAAAAACAGAATCGGCGTATCGGCGTGTGGTGAGCGAAGAGCAAAAAGCGTAGAGTTGTAGCGCGAACTTCAGTTCGCCAAATCGAATAGACCGGCGAATATCGAATATCGAACCCGCCTGACCGTCGGGCAGGCATCGAACATCGAACCCGCCTGACCGTCGGGCAGGCATCGAACATCGAACCCGCCTGACCGTCGGGCAGGTATCGAATGACGAAGTACAAAGTACAAATGACCAATGACAAATGCCAGAGTGATTTAATCAAAAACAGAATCGGCGTGCGGTGAGCGAAGAGCAAAAAGCGTAGAGTTGTAGCGCGAACTTCAGTTCGCCAAATCGAATATCGAATGACGAAGTACAAAGTACAAATGACCAATGACAAATGCCAGAGTGATTTAATCAAAAACAGAATCGGTGTATCGGCGTGTGGTGAGCGAAGAGCAAAAAGCGTAGAGTTGTAGCGCGAACTTTAGTTCGCCAAATCGAATATCGAATGACGAA
>JAHJRJ010000187.1 GCA_018830765.1 Bacteroidota bacterium
GATGTAAGCATCGTCGAGATTGATCCAATAACCGATGCGGCGGGTTATTTCGTTCCAATCTTTCAAATATGTAAAGACAGAACTCTTACACGTTTTATTGAACTCGTTTACGCCGTAGGTTACTATTTCATCTTTTTGTTTTATACCGAGCTGCTTTTCGACTTCAATCTCAACAGGCAAACCGTGCGTATCCCATCCGGCTTTTCGGTGAACTTGAAATCCTTGCAGAGTTTTGTAACGACAGACGATGTCTTTTATCGCTCTCGCCATTACATGATGAATACCGGGTTTTCCGTTTGCTGTCGGCGGTCCTTCGTAAAAAGTATAGAATTTATCCGCACTTCTGGAAGAAATGCTTTTTTCAAAAATTTTGTTCGATTCCCAAAAGTTGAGAATCTCTTTTTCTATCTCTGAATATTTTATTTTATCTGTGTGCTGCTTAAACATAGTATCGAGTCACTTAATTTGAACTGCAAAGATAAGAAAATTATTGATATTTGTACGGACTGCTGAGAAAATATGATGAGAAACGGATTTATTTTAGAAGCGCCAAGAAGCCATAGAAAGCCTCGAGACGAGGAAAATGAAAGTAAAAAAGAGTTTGACAATATCAAAAAACTTAACAATATTTTAGTGAAAAGTGAGGAGTCTAATGTCCTTAACCTTAGTGCTTCGACTCGCAAATAGAGTCACGTATTTTGAGAATCAGACCCGCTTGCCTCACCTGCCCGCCAATAAAATAGCAGATAGGCAGGCGGGTCAGTCCGAGTTCGGCGGCAGGTTGTGAGGCTTCGCCGTGAGCTCAGCCGAACGGTTCTTGTCCCGAAGGGATCCCTTTCGGGACTTGCTCAGAACTTAGTCCTGAGTGAATATATTCGTCATCGAATTTATGAATCGAAGGACTTAGTTTCTAAACATAGCCTTTACTCTGTTGTAAAAAGAGTACACAGTAACCAACCGGGTTTTTACGAAACAATCCGTCAGTTGACGGACAGCTATAAAGAAAATAAACACATATATGTGCGTTTTTACAAATGTTAGCTACAATTTCATTTAAAATAAGGAGACAGTTATATGATTTCAAAAATAATAGTACTTGTACAAATTATGTTATCACTTTCTTTAATATTTCTCATCGCTTCTTGCAGTTCGGCTGAACTCAGCAGGGGGAAAGCTGAATCTCTTTTAAATAGAGCTCTCCAGAGCGATCTTGAACGAAACGCTTCATTGAACCCAATTCTGTCTACAAAGGCAGAGTTTTTCAGCATAAAGAATGAACGATTCTTTGAATATAGCACTAGCGTAACAGGTATTCACAAGACTTCTGAAAATGAAGCAGATGTGGACTTCAATATTGTAATAAAAGGAAAGCCTGAACCATTGAAGAAGTGGCTTGATGCCATGAACAGGCTGCAAACCCGGCTAAAAACTTTGAAGTCCAATTCTTGGGGTATTTTTCAAGATCCATATGATGGACAGAATTTTTACACACCATACAATAATCGAACTATTGAAGCATCGAATGAGTGGAAAGAACTAGAACGGTTAAAACTTTTATGTGAGGAAGTTTACGAAAAGGGTAGTATCGAGACTAATCCATCAAAAGCCCAAAAAGCCAAGTTTAAGCTATACGACGATGGTTGGAGAGTAGTAAAATAATAATCCCCCACATTAATGCGGAGTCACAACTGCAGCTAACATCACAAACCACGACACTCCCTTTGTTGAAAAGGATTATTGTGGTCGTTCCATTGTTTTTGCCGCGAGAGAATTGGTCGTTTGATAGCGGTAAAAACAACGGCGGTGTTTTGCTAAACGTTAGCTGCTCAATGCGGGCCATGGGAGGGAGAAATAATAGTGAATGAGGACAAAAAAGAAACAACCGAAAAGAATAATACACAACCACAAGAAATCATTTTTGCTTTTTTTGATGTTCTTGGATTTTCAGAACGATTAAGAAACATTGGACTTGAAGCAATTTATGCTCTTTATAAAGAACTAATTGAAATTGTTCGCAAAACTGCTGGTGGACGAATGGTATTATCAGCAGTTCCAGCGGGTGGAGACAATAGTGGTTTAGTTCCTACTATGGGATATTTCTTAATTGAACACACATATTTCAGTGACACTATAATGCTTTGGGGTAGATACAATCTTGCAACAACTTTACCATTTTACGACTTGTGTAACGATTTTTTCTGTGAAGCAATTAAAAGAAATCTTCCATTGAGAGGCTGTATAACATTCGGAGAAGCAATTATGGACAAGGAGAATGGAATTTTTTTAGGCGAACCAATTATTGAAGCTGCTCTTGGAGAAGCAGCACAATCTTGGATAGGAGTTTCTTTTGGACCATCGCTTGACAAATCGAGATATTCTTGGCTTGGTGATTTACGAATGGTATTGCCGTTTTCTATGCAAATTAAAAAAGGTAAAGAAAAATTTGTTGAGCAAATAGCCTTGGACTGGCCAAGAAAGTGGCGTAGTAAATACAATACCGACCCAATGAACAACATTAACGCACTAAATACAAATCCAGCTGTAAGTCATTATTATGAAACAACAAATTCTTTCATTGACTTCTCATCACAAAATCCAGAGTGGTGGAAAAAATATGATTTTGATACAAGGACTTTTAAATAATAATGACCGATGAACAAAAAATCCCAATAAAAAGGGACAGCGACCATTTAAAAAGAATTTGCCCGCAATGGCAGATAACAGCGGATAAAAGGGAAATCAAAGATTTCCCCAAATTGCCTTCGGCAACTTCTTTTATCCGCAGAACGTTAGTTGCAATTGCACTTCACTATTTCACGAAAGGAGAAACAAATGAAAAACATTTTCCGATTTATCCGCTGTGGCGGGTTCCTCTTTGTGGTGTTTTGCCTATTCACAACTACTAATCCATTGCATGCCCAATGGATCCAAACCAATGGCCCCTACGGCAGCTACGTTAATTGCTTTGCCGTCTCCGGCACGAATCTCTTTGCCGGGACCTATGGCGGCGGCGTCTTTCTTTCCACCAACAACGGCACAAGCTGGACTGGGGCGAGTACCGGCTTGACGAACACTTATGTCTATGCTCTTGCCATCTCCGGCACGAATCTCTTTGCAGGGACTGATCGCGGCGGCGTCTTTCTTTCCACCAACAACGGCATAAACTGGACTGAGGTCAATAACGGATTGCCGCCGAACACCTCTGTCCTTGCTTTTGCCGTCTCCGGCGCGAATCTCTTTGCTGGGACTTGGGGCGGCGTCTTTCTTTCC
>JAHJRJ010000188.1 GCA_018830765.1 Bacteroidota bacterium
ATAGATACTTTTTCGGACATGTACGCACAGACCTTGGTTTATGGATTATTTGTTGCCCGATACTACGATGATTCGCCAGATACATTTAGTCGTCAAGAATCTCGCGATCTTGTGCCCGCATCTAACCCTTTTCTTCAACACTTTTTTGATCACATTGCCGGCCCCAATTTCGATAAACGCTTAAGCTACATTGTTGATGAGCTTTGCGTAGTTTTCCAGCATGCCGATACAAAAAAACTTATTGAAGAATATATGGGCGATGCCGATCCGGTAATTCATTTTTACGAGGATTTTTTAAAGGAATATGATCCGGCATTACGCAAAAAAATGGGTGCATACTACACGCCCCTCCCTGTTGTAAAATTTATTATTCGTTCTGTTGATTATATTTTACAAAAAGAATTCAACCTCCCAAACGGACTTGCGGATACATCGAAACTGCCCAATAATAAGCATCGTGTTCAAATTTTAGATCCTGCTGTTGGAACAGGAACATTTATCAGCGCCACCATCCGTACCATATACGAACGCCTTAAAAAGCAGGGACAAGAAGGGCGATGGCCATCCTATGTACATAATGATCTTTTACCGCGCTTGCACGGTTTCGAGCTAATGATGGCACCATATACTATCGCACATCTCAAGTTGAGTTTGGCTTTCAAACAAACCGGGTTTTGGAAATTTCATAGACGATTAGGTATTTACCTCACAAACTCTCTTGAGCAGAGTGAAGCGCAACAAGATCTTTTGTCATTTGGCTTTGCTGAAAGTATTGCAGAGGAAGCTAAGGAAGCTGATAAAATCAAAAATGAAACACCTATTATGGTTGTTATAGGAAATCCACCATATAGCATTAGCTCACAAAATAAAAGTAAGTGGATTCTACAGTTAATAAAGGACTACAAAACAGGATTAGGGGAGCGAAAAATTAATCTTGACGATGACTACATAAAATTTATTCGCTTTGCCGAACATTTTATAGAGAAAAACAAAAACGGTATTGTGGCGATGATTACCAATAATTCTTTCATTGACGGTATTACTCATCGACAAATGCGAAAGCATTTGTTAGAAATTTTTGACGAGATTTATATTCTTGATCTTCATGGCAATTCTAAGAAAAAAGAAAAAGCACCGGGCGGTGGCAAAGATGAAAATATTTTTAACATTCAGCAAGGTGTATCAATAAATATTTTTGTGCGTAAGACGGGCGAGAAGAAAGGTCTTGGTATGGTCTATCATGCCGAACTCTATGGCAAGAGGGAAGCCAAATTTAAGGCACTTAACGAAAGCCACTTAAAAAATGTTAAATGGAAAAAGCTTGAATATTCCGAGCCATATTATTTTTTCGTGCCGAAAAACTTTGAGTTAGAGGAAGAGTATAGGAAGGGGTTTAAAGTTAATGAGTTATTTAACATCTTTAGTGTTGGCATTGGAACAAAGGTTGATTCTATATCTATTGATTTTGATAAATGTAAATTAAAAAACAGAGTAATTGATATTTTAAACAACAAATATAAAAAAGAGCTGCTAATATCGAAGTTTGCAATAGGAAGTAATACAACATGGGAATATGCAAAAGCTCTCAATGCAACATTTGAAGAAGACAGAATAGTTGAATACGATTATCGTCCATTTGATAAAAGATATATTTTTTATGATTACAATTTTTTATCAAGAAGTCGGCGAGATGTGATGGATAATTTTTTTAACAAAAAAAATTATGGCCTTGAGATAGGCCGAACTTCTTTTATCGCTTTTGTATCTGATGATTTAAGTGACGAACATTTTGGGGGTCCAAAGTCATATAAATTACCTCTTTATGTTTGGACAGAAGATGGAACTCGCGTGTCAAATTTCAAAAATGAAATAGTTGATAAGATAGAAAAAAATATTGGTAAGGCTACGCCCGAAGATATTTTCGATTATATTTACGCCGCTCTTCATTCACCAAGCTATCGCGAAAAATATAAAGAATTCCTAAAAATTGATTTCCCCCGCGTGCCGTATCCGAAAGATACAAAAACTTTCAAAAAGCTGGTCGCGTTTGGGGCAGAATTGCGCTCTTTACATCTCCTCGAATCGCCAAAGGTAAACCAATTCATAACAACATATCCCATCGCTGGTTCCGATACCGTTGTAAAATTAGCTTATAAAAACGGAAAAGTATTTATCAACGCCGAGCAATACTTCGGCAATGTTCCCGAAGTAGCATGGAATTTTTATATCGGTGGTTATCAACCAGCACAGAAGTGGCTGAAAGACCGCAAAGGACGTGCTTTGACGAATACGGATATCGAGCACTATCAGAAAATAATTGTAGCGCTGGCGGAAACTAATAGAATTATGAAAGAAATAGATA
>JAHJRJ010000021.1 GCA_018830765.1 Bacteroidota bacterium
GGGATAACTTAGAAGTGTTCCTGATGCTCGAAAAATGATATGTAGAATATTATTCGGTACGTCATAACTGATAATAGATACGAAATTTTTGAGAAAAAAACAACCTGACAAATAACGTGGAGACTTTTGAAAATCGCAGAATTTGTCAAGATCCACTGCGTACGTTATAATTATTGTCTTAATGATTCAGCTTGAGCCCCCTATCAGGTCAAAATAGTTTTATCAACCTTACCTAGGACTATTTTTTTGTATATATGATATATCCCAAAAATCCAAAATACTCTTGTTTTCATAGTTAATCTCCTTGTCTAATGACATTAAATATATATGCCTAACGATAAAGCTCACCTGCCGCACTGATAACTTGATAAATGTACTACACGAACCAAGTTCATTCTCTTCACTTTCAATTCTGCACTGCACCTATGCAAGCCATGCAAAATGCACCCACGCTCATTCGGTTTGTCAGTGAGCGCTTTCAGCGCCATGGCGCCAGAGGCGCCACTTGAGCCGCTGGTTAGGCAGCGGCATGGAACACACTTCCTATACTGTCACCGGTAATATTTCGAGTAGTGCGCCGGCTTTGTTATCTGACTTGACTCTAACTTTGGAAACATGCAATGAAATGACACACGAATCTTTTCCAGGTGCCTCCGAGAAAACAGTCTTATTCAAAGCATCAAAGAACCTCTTCAACAGATTATCTAAGTCCGAACCGTTTGGGAAGTTCGGAGGGTATTTATTCTCAGGCAGCAAGAAAGTGACTTTTGCGATGCAGGCCTGTCGAACTCTGGGGAGATTTCGTGTTTGTTGAACGACTGCTTCGGTCCAAACGCGCAATCCATCGATGTTGCCTTGCCGCTTATGTTGACTATAAGGGATACCTCGGATTTTCCTATAGATATGTTGCATGGGTTTTAGTCTACGCGTTTTCGATTGATGCGTCGTCCGGCAGAAGATTGAGCATCTTCAGAAACGACTCAAGAGTTTGTTGAATGAAAAGCTGCTTCTCTGGATAGGGGTCAATCATCAAATAGATGCACAAGTGTTGGAATACAATGTCACGATTGTTCAGAAGGAAACGGTCTCCCAACTCTACCACCTTTGGGACACCCTCTGCTGAGGCATACAATAACCTATTGCGACGATTGGCTAAGTCTTTCACATGCTTGAGTATTGAATCGGCGTTGTGTGTGTTTACAATCCACTCAAGCTCTTCATTGAAATGGTACCGCTCACCGTTTCTGCTGAAAGCGAAATTGAGCGGAGGTTGCGGATAAGCGTACTTCGCCCAATCAGGACCATCAGGGACGTTCAACCGCAACACTACTTTACCATCCGCTCCGGTTCCTTGGAGTTCAAGTGTCGGGTGGAAAGGCTCAAGCTTACTCTTAGCAAAGTTCGTTTCAATTGCTGCCAGAAATGGGCGCAAAGCTGCTTTGTGAACGTGGCTCCGTAACTGAAGTTTGTCGGCGCCTTCATACTTGTGATGCCTGAGGCTATGAAAGATCGCCGTGGTAGCTTCCTCGACAGCTGTAAGCGAGCGGAACGCCGCCATTTCTAAATCGATCCTGCGGATTGCCCATGCAGATTGGATGTGATTGATTGCGCTCCTCGCACAATGTTTGCCCGGCGCGGGAGTATGCAGGACGAATTCTGCTATCAGTTTTTGATGTTCTGTCAATTCCAGGTCGTTCATAAGTCGTGGTTTTTGCTGCTGCCTAACGGACTGCAACTAAGCTGCGGCAACGTGCAGTACGAATATTGCACTTCCCGAACCGAGTTCCATGTTGATTGTTTTCAATTTGCACAAGACCTCTGCGCGCAATGAATTTTGTACCAACGCTTATTCCGTCAGCTTGAGTTGCTGGTTAGGCGGCAAGATAAGATTCTGTTTTTGAATTAATTGCTCTATGGATTCAAATTTTATATATATTTTTTTGTTTTTGGAATCACCGGATCCTATTGTGAACAGGAGAGGAGGATGCTCGATGGCAATTAATTGAACTGTTTCATAAAACGATAATCCTAGTATAGTCGAAAGTATGATAAAATAGACTAATGAATGTTCGTGGATAGATTTTGAGCCTATGTTCTTGTCGTAATCTATGTCAAAATAGTATTCAATTGGTTTTGGATTTAATGTGCCATCTTCCTCAATTGTCCAAAAATCCTTCGAAGCTGATGTGATGTCTTTAAGGATATCTAATCCACGAACTATTCTGTCTTTCACCATGAAAGGACAGAGATGAGCGGCATTATTCCATTCATTCCATATTTCATTTTTCAACTTGTCAATAATTACTTCAAATTTATCATCATTGATGCGAATGAATCTTTGATTCATCCATCCTTCTCTCTCATCTTTGTATTTGTCTTTGTCCTCGATTGCCTTTATTTCTTGGCCTACGTACAAGTAGTTATCTCTTGCTGACTTTATTTTTTGGCATCCTACTATGTTATAAATTGTTCTGTCATAACCATAACAATAGTGTTTTATATCCAAATGTTTTTCAGGACGGCAATTTTTCTTATACCATTCATTTTGTCGCTTTGGCCAATCTGATGCTTCATAACAACATCTGAATACTTTAGTAACATTTGGGGAATATTCGGTGATGCGGCCATTGATAATGATTTTTGTTTTTCTCCATTTGTGCGTTATGCTGTATAATTTGTAAAATATAGATATCTCAAGTGCTGTAAAGCGAAAGACTCTGTAATCATTTACAATATTACTTCTTTCGATTATTTCATTTGGCAGGCTCTTAAAGTTGCTGGAATGAACATGAATTTCTGCAACCCAAGTAGTAATCTCGTCATTGTTTTGCATTTTGCTTTTTTCCCCCGCCTAACGACTGAAATCAGCGGCGGCGTTTCACGCCGTCCGCTGGAGTGATTTGTTAGGCTTATTATTTCAAATGTCAATAGTCAAGTCAAACCCCAATCAATTTCCAACCTCGGCGCGGAACGCGCCGTAGCGTTCCATGCGCTAGTTCGACAGTCTTCTCTGTCAGGTGTGCTTTCGTTTCGTCTTTGCGATGTTGGTAACGGCCACATTCATGTGCTTTTGCTTGGCCAACTGGAGTGCCTTGTCCATGTCCGGTTGCGGAACGCGAAGAATCTTGGCCTTGTTGGTCTGCGTCCTCAACCGCGAGAGTGCTGCGTTGATCCCCGACTTCGTTCCGCTACGCTCGACTTCGACCGCGTAATGCCCGCGCACAGCATCAAGCCGACGACCGCCAGAGATTGGCACTTCTTTTCTTGCCGCTGATCCCTTGCCGGCCTTGTGTGATCTTGTTTCTGCCATGATCATCCTCCTTTTCTTTCTGTGTTAAACTATTAATTATACTGCCAATAATCTGTATAACACATCGGCAGTTTGTGTGTTATATTCTACATAATTCTTTGTTTTCATTCTATCAATTTATTTTTATCGATCTCTCTCATAATCCTCTCAGTCTCTGCGAGTGCGACAATTATTTTCTGATAGTGTTCGATATCGGTATTGGTAAGAGTTCTACCTTTACGATCTTTCAGCCATTTCTGGGCTGGTTGATAACCGCCAATGTAGAAGTTCCATGCTGTTTCGGGTACATTTCCAAAGTACTGCTCTTTGTTGATAAACACATTGCCTTGTTTGTAAGCCAATTTCTCGACGGTATCTGATCCGGCGATTGGATAAGTGGTGATGAATTGATTCACCTTCGGCGATTCGAGGAGATGGAGTAAACGCAATTCGGTGCCAAGGGCAATAAGCTTTTTAAAACTTTTCGTGTCTTTTGGATACGGCACGCGCGGAAAATCAATTTTTAGAAACTCTTTATATTTTTCGCGATAGTTCGGGGAATGTAGCACTGCATAGATATAATCAAAAATATCTTCGGGAGTAACTTTACCGACAATTTTTTCTATTTCAGCAACTATTTCTTTTTTGAGATTTGGAACTCGTGAACCGTCTTCCATATACAAATAAAGTGGAAAAGTATAGGTCGAATCTGTTAGAACATGTTTTGATATAATGTTTTTTGAGACAAAAGCCAGTGTATTTTTACTTTGTTTTGCAACTAGCAAAGCAATATTACCTTTATTGCAGTACAAGTGATCCATTATATTTTGTCTTGCCCTTTGTAAATCACTTCCATATTTAGTATATCTATTATCAAATGCACAAATTAAAACAGGATCTTCTAAATAATCTGTTTTTGTAAAAGAGAGAAGGTTTTCTTTATCACCAAAAACAATACTTATTGA
>JAHJRJ010000189.1 GCA_018830765.1 Bacteroidota bacterium
ATCATTGCCCAGCCGGTTGCTCTTACTGACATTACGTCGCTGTGGTCTCCGAAAATCGAGAGAGCGTGAGTTGCAACAGCTCTCGCCGATACGTGGAAAACAGTTGAGGTTAACTCACCGGCAATTTTAAACATATTCGGAATCATCAGCAGCAAGCCTTGCGATGCCGTGAATGTTGTTGTTAAAGCGCCTGTTTGTAGCGCGCCGTGCACCGCTCCCGCTGCACCGCCTTCGCTTTGAAGCTCGGTAACGATGGGGACAGTTCCCCAAATATTTTTTTCGCCGACGGCTGACCAAGCATCTGCCCACTCGCCCATATTCGAGGACGGGGTTATAGGATAGATAGCAATTACTTCGTTTGTTTTGTGTGCTACATATGCAGCTGCTTCGTTACCGTCGATTGTAACTTTATTTCTAGTCATAATTAAACTCCGGGATTGATTATTCTTATATGATTCTTAAACTCGATTGAATTTAAGGAGAACCGTCTAAATATACCATAAAATTTTCCTTTTTACAACAACGCCCCAAATTTGATAAAAAGGAACGGTTTTCAATTCTCAAACTTTCTTAAATTGTTTGTAACAACCGAAATATTTATACTGTGGAAATAAATTGTTAACTGATATTACGCAAGCATAGACATTCGCTGGTTTCCGGTTCACTCATAAGCATACAAACGAACTCAACCCCTATCAGAGATTGAGCAAACGCTCCGAGGTTGTCCAATAAGTTCTTTAAGAGGAATGTAGAGCGAAATTCATTTCGCTTTTTAATGAAATTTAAGCGAACTAAAGTTCGCACTACATCGAATATTCTACTTTTTGGTCAACCCCGGTTTGGGGATGAGTTGAATTCAAAATCAAATAATTTTAACAAATTCTTATACATCTGCGTAACATCAATTATAAAGTGGGATTCACTGCTTGCAACGATTTTAGGAAAGCATGCATTGCTGTGTACAGCTTTTTGAGGTCGGTCTCATACCAAGGACCCGAGATTGGAGTAGCGGAACATTCAAAAAATCTATCGTTTATTCGAAAGACGATAACCCGGGTTCTGTTGCTAAGTTTATCGTCATAATATTCATAACCGCAATATTCCTGATTATCAATCGAGAATATTTGTGCTTTAGTGCTGAAGAAGTAAGACGGCGCCGAAGCTTTTTTAAAAGCTAAACTGATTTCAGAAAGAAATCTTAATCCATCATCGTTAATACGACTTTCGGTTGCGCGGTCAACTTTGATTTCCTCCAGCGAAATCGTGCTTGTGTAACGCTCGCTGATTAATAAAAAAAGAAATTTTTGAATTAAAGATGTATCAGTAGCAACAAACCAACCGGACGGAATTCTTGCCTGCAAAGTATTATCAATCGAGATAATTTTTTCTGAGGAAAGAGGAAAGTCGTATGAATACTTCGGAACGCTTGCACAAGACACGAAAAGGAGAGATAAGAGAAAAATCTGAAAGTATTTACGGGTCATCGTTGATGCAAATTTCTTGCAAACTGTTCTGACTCGAAAGTGAAAATTATTGAAACGCGGTGAGTATTGTCGAATCTGCTGTCCGTTAATTTTGAGGTGGCGAAAGTATAATCGATGTCGAATTTAGGTAGATGCACACCCGCTCCGAAGTTTACAGTTCCAATGTCGCTGTAACCGACGCGGAGTGCAGCTACATTTTTGAAATCAAACTCAAGCCCTGAATGAAAATCGAAGCTGACAGGACCCAAATTTAGATTAGAGGCAGAACGTCTATTCTCGAATCGAACATCAATATCGAACGCGGGAGCGAACCGTCCGCCGAGTGCTTCTATTATATAAGCCGAGCCGATTTTTAATGTAGGAGAAATAAGCTCGTTCGTTCCAGTGTTCCACGCGATTAATGTAGTTGTTGCATCCTGAAAATTTGCACCCAACAAAATATTCTCAAAAGGTGAATATTGAACGCCGATGTCAAAACCAAGTCCCGTCGCAGAACCGACACTCATCTCTCTACGGATAAGTTTTAAGTTTACACCATAAGAAAAATTATCGTTGTATTTTTTTGAGTATGTAAAATACATTGCCCAATCGGCGGCGTTAAAATAAGTTATTTTGCTTCCGACTAGATCCTCGTCAAGAATACCGTTGCCGTTTTCGTCAACCCAAGCATTTCGTGTATCGGGGATTCCGTCAATACCTAATCGTATGATACTGAGTCCTATGCTTGAGTTGCTTCCGAACGGAATCGCTACTGCGGCATAATCGTAGTTTACTAAACTTCCGAACTGCTCGGAATGCATCAACGATAATTGCGGATAATTTATTTTAGACAAACCCGCAGGATTCCAATAACCGGCAGTTACATCGTTTGCGAGGGCTGTATAAGCGCCGCCCATTCCCAAGGCACGGCCGCCGACACCGATTGAGATAAACTCGCCAGCATACTTTCCGATGCCTGTTCCTGCATATATATTGAAGGGAATTAACACTATCGCGATAACAATGACAAAAAAACTATATTTCATTTTCGGGCTCTGCATATATTTCGGTATTAAATTGATAAAATATTGTTTAAAAGTCAAGTACGATTGTGTGCTTGATATTTTTACAGAATATGCATAACTTGCATCCTGAAAAATTAAAAAATATGGATTCGATTTCTATTATTATATTTGACCCAACTGATTTGGATACCGTAGAGTTTGGAAAAAAGCTTTCGGATGCGCTGAAAGTAAAAGTAATTTTGGATCGGTCGAATTTTAAATCGCTCGATAGTTTCGACGCTGCAAAAAGTGTAATTTACGATGTAGCTCTAATCGGTGAAAAAGTCAGTGAAACAAAAGGTATTCAGATTACGAAGTACCTTCGTAGTCAGAAATTTAGAATGCCTATCATTCATTTGACAAACATCGCCGAAGCCAGTTTGACCCATCCTCAACAAAATGCGGGCGCGGACGATATTTTAAACATAACAGAAATCGATTCGCCTATTTTTTCGTGGACTTTCAACAGTATTTTAAAGAAAGCCGATGTGACGAAAAAAGCTGAGGAATTCGACTTAATACTTCAGAGTTTCGTCGAAATAAATAAGTGTCTTGCAGACATCACGCACGAAATTAATAATCCTCTTGGAATAATACGCTTAGCCCTTTTTCAGCTCCAGAGTAAAGATATAACAGACGAAAAGAAAGCACAATACTTACAAGTTGTCAACGATAGTATCGGTAAAATAGAGGACCAAATAAAATCATTAAGATTAATAAGAGAAAAAATGAAAAGCGAACAATCTATTTTACGAAAAGTATCGGCAAATAAAATTTACCGTTAGGAAAGGTGAACAATTAAGTAATGGTAAAAGCTCTTTATTTGTCCAACAAAATAGATCAAATTGAAAATCTTAATGACCGGCTCCTTAATGGTAATAATAAAATTGATATCATACACTTTTCACCTTCTCCTGCCGTCCTTCAATTACTTCAAAAAGATAGTTTTGATGCGATAGTTTTCGATGGAGCCATAGAAAAGGGCATCATTAACAAACTTTCCGAGTATTTTTCAAAGTCCCTAAAAAAACCTCAAATTATTTTTATCGAAGACGATAACCATTCCAATAATTACGATATTATACGTACGATCGCTGAACCGTTAATAGTAAAACGAAGAGATGTTCCTGAAACAGTTTTACATCTATTATCGACCATCTCCGAATCAAAGCAAAAAAATGGGATCACTGATATTGGTTCGGACATACTGCAAAAACTAATCATACCGGTTGTCGTGATGGATTTGAATACGAACGTGATCTCGTTTAACAATTCTGCCGAAAAGTTGTTCCGGTTCAGCTGGCAGGAGGCGGTAGGGAAAAAAGTAGGAGATCTTCTCAAGGTCGTATTTGGAAACAATCACACTTGTCGATCATTTACCGACATCGTCGAATTAAAAAACAGTTTGCAATGCGAAATACAAGCCTACACGAAGGATGATGAAAAGCTTTACATCAAACTTGACACCGAACCTGTAACAGATGAAAACGGGAATACTACCTGTATCCTCTGTGTATTCACTGACCTCACGGAAATAAAAGAGAACGAGAACAAACTACACTTGTTGTCAAACGTAATATTACACGCTTCGGACGGCATCGTCGTAACGGACTTGAATGATAATATTATATTCATTAACGAAAGCAAGGCTCGAATGTCCGGATTCACAACTGAAGAAGTTGTTGGGAAGGACGTATTAATATTTGCCGGTAAAAATGCTTCCATAACAATTCGGATGGATGAAGTTTCAAAAGAATTGCTAGAAAAAGGCACGTGGACGGGAGAGCTTGAAGAAATCACAAAAGATGGCAGAAAAATTATTATCAGCTTGTCGAATAGGTTATTATACGACGAAGAAGGCAGAGCTTGTGGTATAGTCGGTGTTTCTCAAGATATTACCGAACGGAAGATTATAGAAAAACAAGCATATATATCGGAGGTAAAGTACCGTCAGCTCTTCGAAGAGTCAAAAGATTTTATTTTCGAAACTAGCGTCAACGGAAAGTTCATCTCTATTAACCAGGCGGGAGTTGATTTGCTGGGGTACAGTTCAAAAGAAGAAATGCTTCAAATCGATATCGCTAAAGATTTGTATGTGAATTCTGATGACCGTGATAGGTTCAAATTGGAAGTTGCAAACAAGGGGTACGTCGTTGATTTCGAAGTTGAGCTTAAAAAGAAAAACGGAGAAAAAAGAACTTTCATAGAAACTTCAACGGCGGTCTATGATGACCGTGGGGCGATTATTGGATTCCGTGGGATTGGGAAAGATGTCACTGAGAAGAAAAAGCACCAGGAGCGTATCCTGTCGTTGTTGGTTGCATCGCAAGCGCTCTCCAGGTCAACAACCGACGAAGAGATTTTTGATACTATCGCAAAAGCTATACGGCGGTTGGGCCATAATTTGATGATTCTATTGAGGAAGGGTATTTTTCTCAACATCGTACGGACAACTTTTGATGCTGGGATAATTCGAGGTTTTGAAAAAAATTATAATTTCCGACTTGACTCACTTCAAATTCCGATTAAAAATCATCCTAACTTCAGACAAGTTATCGAGCAAAAGAAAACTATCTTTAACGATAAAGCCATAGAACGTCTTTTTGAAATATTACCGTCAAATATACCACAGAATATAATCCAAACAATTGCCGAAGAGCTTGGATATAAAAAATATTCAATTTTATTACCGCTAATCGTATTTAACGAAGTTATAGGCGTAGCATTAATAAATTCTGATGAATTTACACACGAAGATATTCCGGTGTTCAATCTATATTCTGCTCAGTTAAATGCCGCACTTGAAAATGCCCGGCTATACTCACGAGTTACAAAAGCCAACGAAGATTTGAAAAAAGCATACGAGAAGTTACACGAATCGCAAAACTTATTAATACACAGCGAAAAACTGAAAGCCATTGGCGACCTTGCCAGTGGTGTCGCGCACGATTTTAATAACCTCTTAGGTGTAATTTTCGGGCGCACACAATTATTACAGCTAAGAGCTACCGACCAAAAAGTGAAACAAGATTTAGAAATTATTCTTAAAGCAGCAATGGACGGCGCGGAGACAGTAAAACGCCTTCAAGATTTTGCAAAACAGAAGGTCGATGATAACGCCTCAGTGATCGATGTCAACATGATAATTGAAGATGCAATTCAACTTACGCAAACAAAATGGAAAGATTACGCTCAACAAAAAGGAGTTTACATAGGAATTAAAAAAGAATTTGCTGGACTACCTATTATTCTCGGCAGCGGAGCGGAGTTAAGAGAAATTCTTACAAATCTATTACTGAACGCTGTAGATGCTATGCCCTCCGGCGGCACAATCACTATTCGAACATTGAATCAAGATAGATTGTACAGCATAGAAGTAGAAGACACCGGTATAGGGATGGATAGTACTACAAGATTAAGAATTTTTGATCCCTTCTTCACAACTAAAGGCAATAGGGGTACTGGTTTAGGTCTGGCAATGGTTAAGACACTCGTCAATAAACGACAAGGTGAGATTTCAGTAATCAGCAAACAAGGTACTGGTACAAAATTTACCATCACGTTTCCCAAATTAAATATTGTTAACGATTACTTAAATAAACCCAACTTTACGACTTCCGAAATTGTAAAAGATATGAATTTACAACCGATGAAGATTCTCATAATTGATGACGAAGAAGAAATCCGGATTCTGCTTGCCGAAATTCTCATAAACGCTAATTACGATGTCGTTTTAGCGTGTGACGGCAGAGAAGGAGTCGAAAAATTTAAATCAGGAAATATCGACATTGTTTTTACCGACCTCGGTATGTCGGAACTAAACGGTTGGGAGGTAGCTAAAATCGTTAAAACCATAAAACCAAACACTCCCGTCGTTCTGATATCGGGATGGGGAAGCGACCTAAAAGATCAAGATATTAAAGGTACAGGGGTCGATTTCCTCGCATCGAAACCTTTCCATATCGATGAAATATTTAAATTACTTGTTCTAGCAAAAAAATATATTAAGGATAAGAAAAAAGACATTTCAGTTTAATGTCTTTTTTTAGTATATTCAAGAAGATTGAGTTGCTTTTTTAACCATTACAATGCGAACATCAAGAATCTGACATCTAATATCAAAAAAAAATACCTTGTCTAATAAAGGCTTAAACATACTCTTCATAGGTGATATCATCGGTAAACCAGGGTTGGATCTAACTGAAACCATTATCAAAAGTTACTTCCAAAAATATCAGATTGATTTTTGCATCGCAAACGGAGAAAATATTGCCGACGGAAAAGGCATTACCGAAGAGAATGCGTCGAAGCTATACAAATTAGGAGTTAATGTAATAACAGGAGGAAACCATCTATGGGATAGATGGGAGACTCGAAAACTTTTATCGGAAAATAAAAATATTCTTCGGCCCTTAAACTATCCACGCGAAAACGCAGGCAACGGTTATGTAATTTCGGATTTAGGTGAGAAAGGAAAAATCGGCGTCCTTAACTTACAAGGTAGAGTTTATATGCAACCGATAGACGACCCATTCAAAACAGCCGACTGGGCGATTACGAAAATTCATGAACACACAAAAGTGGTTATTATTGATATGCATGCGGAGGCGACGGCTGAAAAAATTGCGCTAGGTTGGTATTTAGACGGACGGGTCAGCGCCGTAATCGGAACCCACACTCATATCCCAACTGCCGACGGTAGAATTTTACCGAGAGGAACTGCTTTCATCTCCGATGTAGGGATGACAGGCCCTTACGATTCGGTTATCGGTTTGAAAAAAGAGATTGCCGTTAAGAGATTCCTGCACGGCGTTCCTTACAAATACGAAATAGCAAGCCACGACGTAAGATTTTGTGGAGCCTTTATACAAGTCGATAAAGAAACAGGGAAAGCAACAAAGTTCGAAAGCTTTACCTTCCCGGCTTTTGGTTAGAACGGACATGAAATATCTGATACCTAACATCTAATAACATGCTTGCAAAAATCATAGACGGAAAAAAAATTGCAGAAGAGATCAAAGAAGAGGTAAAACAAAAAACTCTTCAGCTTAAATCCGAAAAGGGAATTACTCCCGGACTTGCATTCATTTTAGTAGGTGAGAATCCTGCGTCACAGAGCTATGTTAAATCTAAAAACAAAACTTGCGAAGAAGTCGGCTTTTATTCAATTACTGAAAAACTTCCTTCGTCAACCACCCAACAAGAAGTAATCCAGCTAATCAAAAAATTTAACAATAACGGAAAAATCCACGGCATACTCGTTCAACTTCCCTTACCCACCCACATCGATGAACAAAAAATAATAGAAGCAATAGATTACAGAAAAGACGTTGATGGCTTTCATCCAATAAATGTAGGTAAATTAGTTATCGGACAAGAGTGTTTGCGCCCTTGCACACCGGCAGGGATACAAGAATTACTAATGCGGAGTGGAGTTGAGATTTCCGGCAAGCACGTGGTTGTTGTGGGTCGCAGCAACATAGTAGGTAAACCGATTGCAAACATTTTGATGCAAAAACAAAAAGGTGCGAATGCGGTTGTAACAATCGCCCACACAGGCGCTGGCGATATATCGTTTTATACCAAGCAAGCTGATATACTTATTGCAGCAATCGGTAAACCCAAAATCATTACAGGTGCGATGATTAAACCGGGCGCTGTTGTAATCGACGTTGGAATTAACCGAGTTGATGACTTGACGGCAAAGAACGGATACAGAATTGTCGGCGATGTAGATTTCGATTCGGCAGTCAAGGTTGCATCGCTGATTACACCTGTACCTGGCGGTGTCGGACCGATGACGATTGCGATGCTGATGAGCAATACTTTGAAAGCTGCGCAATACGTGTGACAATTCGCGCTCGATTAACATCCCAGAACATTTGTAGGAAAACTTCCGAATGAACACCGAACCCGCCTGACCGCCTGCCTGTCGGCAGACAGGTCGGGCAGGTATCGAATTTTGAAGTTAAATTCAACAAACCCCAAATGCCACCTACACCCGTAATCCGAAGAACCAAATCCTTTTCTAATCTTCTATCCGCTTGAATTTGAATGAATTTTTATGCAATTTATTTAAAGTTAAACGTAAACTTCTTATATATGATTTTAATAATACCGGCAATAAGAATAAAAAACGGAAAGTGTGTATTCAAAGTGCAGACTTTCAATAATGTCGAATGTACCGATGACCCTGTCGAGATGGCAAAGTTGTGGCGCATTGAAAATGCTAAGTCGCTGCACGTAACGGATGTCGACGGTGCCGAAACGGGACGTCTTGTTAATTTGGATGTGGTCAAACGAATGATAGAGTCCGTCGATATTCCGATTGAATTAGGAGGCGGGATACAAAGTTTCGATGAAGCACAGAAAGCTTTCGGCGCCGGCGTTTATAGAATTTTGATAGGAACATTATTTTTGGAAAATCCCGACGAAGCTGTCAGGATACTTCGTGCCTTCGGCGATAGCAAAGTCGTCATCGGACTGAGTGTCGAAAATGGTATTGTCGAAACTAAAGGTGGGGTAACCGATAAAAATATTACTACCATAGATGCGGCTCTGAATGCTAAAGCTTTGGGTTTTAAACGTATCGTTTATCGAGATGTTTTATATGATGGCGATAAACGCCACCCGAATTTTACGGCAATAAAACAATTAGCCGAAACTACAGGAATGAGAGTAACTGCTTCGGGCGGTTTTAACGGACTTTCAGATATTTTGCGGTTTCAAGAATTAGTAAAATCCGGTGTGGATTCGGTTGTGATAGGTAAAGCGCTTTACGAAAACAAATTTCCTTGTCAAAATATTTGGCGTCTTTGTGAAGCACAGAATTATCCATACACGGC
>JAHJRJ010000190.1 GCA_018830765.1 Bacteroidota bacterium
ATTCCTTGAACCTTCATATCCATCTGCACGGCGGTAATTCCGTCTGATGTCCCTGCGACTTTAAAGTCCATATCGCCTAAATGGTCTTCGTTTCCTAATATATCACTCAGAATCGCAACGCCGTCTTTTTCCTTAATCAATCCCATTGCAATACCGGCAACGGATTTTTTAATTGGCACACCTGCATCCATCAATGCGAGCGTGCCTGCGCATACGGTTGCCATGGAAGATGAACCGTTTGATTCAAGGATGTCTGAGACGATACGCAGTGTGTATGGAAATTCGGCTTCGAGAGGAAGCATTTTTTTGAGCGCGCGTTCAGCAAGGGCGCCGTGCCCTATCTCGCGTCTTCCTGTAGAACCGAGACGTCCAACTTCACCGACACTGAACGGCGGGAAATTGTAATGCAGCATAAATCGTTTTGTGGTTTCGGGCAGTAATCCTTCGAGTATCTGCTCGTCTGTTTTTGTGCCGAGTGTTGCGCTTGTTAAACTTTGAGTTTCACCGCGTGTAAATAATGCAGAGCCGTGTGTTCGTGGTAAAACACTAATCTGACAGGAGATAGGACGAATGTCAGTTACACTACGACCGTCGAGACGTTTACCTTCTTCAATTATCATCCGCCGCATGTCTTGCTTCTCGATATCGTGTATGATGGCTGAGATGACTTTACCTTTTTCAGGATATTTTTCTGCAAGGGTTTTTTGAATTTCCTCTTCGATTAAAGAGTTACGGCTGCTTCTGTCTTCTTTTTTCAAGACGGTACGGTTTAATTCTTTAATTTTTAGGAGGAAGAGATTAGTAACTTCTGCGATAAGTTGTTTATCGGTTTCGTCCGTAATCGCTTGACGCTTTGTCTTCCCTGTGGCTTTCTGCAGTTCGATTTGAAGGTTGCATAATTGTTTGATATAACCGTGTGCGAATTTCAGAGATTCTAAAATATCCGTCTCGGATATTTCTTTCCCTTCTCCTTCGACCATTACAATTGAATCAGTAGTACCCGCTACGACGACATCGAAGTCACTTTTTTCGAGCTGTGAAAAGGTCGGATTAATTATTAACTGACCTTCGATTCTACCCACTCTAACTTCTGCGATAGGTCCGTCGAACGGGACATCGGAAATCATTAAAGCTGCGGAAGCAGCCAAAGCTCCTATAGTATCGCCGTCGTTTTCTTGATCGGATGAATAGACAGAAACGAGAATCTGGGTTTCATTCTTAAAGTGCTCAGGAAACATCGGTCTAATGGGCCTGTCGATTAATCGAGAAGACAGTATTTCTTTCTCCGTAGGTCTTCCCTCACGTTTGAAAAAGCCACCCGGTATTTTACCAGCAGCAGATGTTTTTTCACGATACTCTACTTGCAGCGGAAAATAGTCAAACCCTTCCGCGGCTTCTTTTGCGGCGACAACGGTGGCGAGTACCATCGTTTCACCATATTGCGCCATGACAGCACCGTCGGCTTGTTTTGCGAACAAACCTGTTTCGAGTGAAAGAATTCTTCCACCAATTTCGATTTCTTTTCTTACAACCATATTTTTACTTTCTTATTATTTTCTAATGTTTAATTCTTGAATTATTTTTCGATACCTATCGATATTTTTGTTTATGAGGTAATCCAAAAGACGGCGGCGTTTACTGACCATCTGCAATAAACCACGACGTGAGTGGTTGTCGAACTTGTTTTTTGAAAGATGGCCTGTAAGGTCGTTGATATGTTCGGTTAAAATTGCTATCTGAACCTCTGGAACCCCAGAGTCGTTAGCATTTTTTCCATACTGTTGAACTATTTCTTGTTTTCTTTCTTTTGTAATAGGCATTCTATACTCCTTTTTTAATCTATTATTTTAAATTGTTTAATTCTGATATATATATTTTACATTCTTGCTCATCTTTCTTCAATTGAGTAGCGAGTTCTTCTTTTGATTTGAATTTGATCTCACTTCTGATTCTTCGATGGAAATTAATAGTGATTATTTTATTGTATATATTTTTTTCAAATTCGAAAAGATGCACTTCAATTATCTTTTGTATGCCAGCAGTGAAAGTGGGCCTGCAGCCAATATTCAGCATGCCGTAATACTTTTGTTTTTCAAGATTCACACTTACAAAATAAACACCTTCTGCAGGAATCAACTTGTTATTCGAAAGCGGTTGAACATTGGCCGTTGGGAAACCTATGCTTCTTCCTCTACCGTCGCCATTTACAACTTTGCCTTCTAAAGAATATTGCCTGCCTAAATATTTTTCTGCAAGGTTAACATCACCACGCATTACAATATCCCGGATTCTCGAACTGCTTACTACAACTCCTTCTATTGTAACCGGTGGAATCGAATCGACCATAAATCCTAATCGTTTCCCCAAATCAATCAGTTGAGTTATGTTCGCTTCTCTATCTCTTCCGAACATGTGATCATAGCCAACTATTACTTCACTCATTCCGATTTTATCGTGAATATAATTTTTATAAAATTCATCATAAGGAAGTCGAGAAAACTCGAAAGTAAATTTTATTATAAAAATAATGTCAATCTCATTCTGAGAAAGATGGTGTAATCTTTCTTCAATCGTCGTCAGTAACTTTGTTGGACCCCTGCCTGCGATTTCTCGTGGATGCGGATCGAACGTAATTAAAATACTTCTGCCGTTTCTACTTTTCGACCTGGCAATCAGTTCATTTATGATTTTTTGATGCCCAAGATGAACACCGTCGAAAGTCCCGACAGTTATTACACTATTTCTATCGTAAGAAATTTCATCTAGTGATTTTGCGATCAGCATATTCAATTGCTTCTAACTGTTAATTCTTCGATTGTGAACGCATCGGCGAGGTTATAATCACCGATTCGAATCCTATCTAAAGATTTTAAGTACGCACCACAACCGAGCCTTAATCCGATATCATTTACCAAAGAACGAATGTATGTACCTTTAGAACAAACAGCCCTGAATTTTATTTCAGGTATATTAAAATTAATAATTTCTAACTCTTTTACAAAAACTTCGCGCGCTTTTAATTCCAAACTTAAACCTGTGCGAGCATATTTATAGAGCGGTTTACCACCATATTTCAACGCAGAATAAATCGGCGG
>JAHJRJ010000022.1 GCA_018830765.1 Bacteroidota bacterium
GACCGGATGGTGCAGCTTGTCGAGAGGATGTTAGACCTGCACAAGAAAAAGCAGCAAGCCAAAGCGGACAGCGAAAAAGAATTGTTTGCGCACCAAATCAAAGCGACCGATAAGGAGATTGATGAGTTGGTGTATAGGCTGTACGGGCTGACGGAAAAAGAGATATCGCTTTTGAAGAAGGAAAAGAACTAATGACGATAAAACTTCCCGCAGAGGCAGAAGAATATTTCGACAAAAAGGCAAGTGAACTATTGTTGCTCTTATACCCAAAGTTAAAAGATGAAACGCCAAAGCCAAAAAGCATGATGTCAGATGACCAGAAGGTTACAATTAAGCTAGACGAAAGGGAAATTGGGGGTTTCAATCTTTTGGGAACTATGAATGGTTTTGGTAACCAGACGTCTCGATACTTTCAATCGGACAAAGGACCTATTGGCTTGGCGGGAGAAAACTATCTTGGTTTCGCTAAGCTTTTTGATCAACTCGCTAGTAGATCGGAACTTAGAAAACTCTTAAGCAAGGAGTGTGTAGAGGACATTTTTTTCGAATGGTTTGAGAAACGTTACAAAGGAAAGTTGGATAATTCCCTTTCATTCACGAGATACCTTAAAGATAGATCGACAGAAAAAATCAAGCATTACAAGATCTCGATACCCATTTCTTTCCTAGCTATAGAAGAACCTTTCCAACTTGGCAGAGTCACTTTTGAGTACTTCAAAAAGGATTTCTTTGATGAATTCGAACAAGCAACGTGTAAAAAAAATCCTAACAACGAAGCAACAATAAAAGAAAGTATGCAGAATATACGGAAGCGGTTTCAGGGAGTTGTTTTCTCAACGATGACTATTGAGGCTGAGAAAGATAGGTGCATTGAAATTGCAAAACAAGAAACAGAAAAAGCTTTGGTAGTTCTACGTTTTTTCTCGCCTTGGGCATTCTTCCCAGAGAATACGGCATATTTTGGGCGAATGGGGTGGACTAATGTGCCAATTGATTACATTTTTGTTTTTGAAGATCGATTTCCAAATATTACTGAGGCAGTTGACGAGTACAAAGAATTGCGATTTCCGCTCAACGTTAAAGACGTCGCTATGTTCAAGAGTTTAGGACTTGAACGGGCAAGCAATTTGATAGCAAAAGACAAATTGACTGAATTAGAAGATCTTTTGTTCAATAGCATGTTCCTTTTTAGTCGTAGTGTTGTAGCGCCAGACTTTCAGGATAAGCTTGTCTACTGCCTTGTTGCTGTTGAGACCCTTCTGTTAAAGAACGAGACAGAGCCTATACAAAGTTCGGTTGGTTTGCGTTTGGCGTTCCTTGCAGCACAATCTGTTGATAAAAGAAGAAAGGTTATGAAGTTAATTCGAGATGCATACAAATTAAGAAGCAGTTATATTCACCATGGAAGTGTACATGAGGATCTTGAAACCTTAAGGTCACTAAGAATTGTTACTTGGGAATCAATTCGAAATGTCTTGTTTATGACGGATAAGTACTCAACGCAAAAAGACTTGTTAGATTTTATCGAAGAAAAATGTCTTTCCGGCTAGCTCTTTGATAAGAAAAAAATTTACCACTGGCTGCACTGTTAACGGAGATTCGACCTACAAAGGAAAATGAGAAAGGAATAGATTGAACTAAAATGAGCACAAGAGGATTGATACCAATAGAGCGGATCGAGAAGAGCATCCTTCTTATCCGTGGGCAAAAAGTGATGATCGACGCCGACCTGGCGGTACTGTACGGTATTCCAACCAAAGCGCTTAAGCAGGCTGTTAAACGCAACATTGACCGTTTTCCCGAAGACTTTATGTTTGAGTTGACGAGCGAGGAGAAACATGAGGTGGTCACAAATTGTGACCACCTCAAGAAGCTGAAGTTCTCTCCATACCTTCCCTATGCGTTCACCGAACACGGAGCGCTGATGCTTGCCAATGTCCTCAACAGTGAAAAAGCTGTTCGGGTTAGCGTCCAAATCGTCAGAACGTTCGTTCGACTCCGGCAGATGCTTGCCTCAAATGCTGAGCTTGCACGGAAGCTTGATGCGCTTGAGAAGAAATATGACGAGCAGTTCAAGGTCGTATTCGAGGCGATCCGGCAACTCCTTACTCCACCTGAAAAACCAAAACATAAAATCGGATTCAGAGTGGAAGAGCCGAAACCACTCTATCGGGTGAAGAAAAGAAAATTGTAGCAAACCCTTCAGAGAAGAAAAAAAATTTGTCCCGCTTTCCAGGATTCCGTAAAGCGGAACCGCTGGACCCGTCTCGAAATGTCGGCACGAGATGAAGTGAGATGTAGGTCGGGACGCCGTCCCGACCAGGTCGAATCAGCTTGTCCGCCGGACGTTTTGGCGGGCGGTTCAACCTACAAACGAAAATGAAAAAGGAATAGACTGAACTAAAATGAGCACAACAGGATTGATACCAATAGAGCGAATCGAGAAGAGCATCCTTCTTATCCGTGGGTCAGAAAGTGATGCTTAGTCCACACCTTGCTGAACTGTACGATATCGAAACACGTGTTCTCATGTCCCGCTGGCAGCGGGATCAAACGCAACCTTGATAGGTTCCCAGATGATTTTATGTTTCCCCTCACGAGAGAAGAGATTATGGGGATATCACAAATTGTGACATCCTTGAAATACTCCAAAGCGGTTTATGCATTTACCGAGCACGGTGTAGCAATGCTCTCAAGCGTTCTTAACAGCTCCCGTGCGGTTCAAATGAATATTGCCATCATGAGAACATTTGGGAAACTCAGGGAAATACTTTCGACTCATAAGGAGCTTGCTCATAAATTGGCTGAACTTGAACGGAAGATCGAAAAACATGACACGCAGATCCAGGCTATCTTTGAAGCTATACGTCGATTAATGCAACCCGAGGAGAAACCAAAACGACAGATAGGTTTTCGGGTTGAAGAGCCGAAGGTAAAGTATAAACTTCATCGGAAGAAGTAAAAAACGAGGCACATCCGAATTGTGCAGCTTGTCGAGAGAATGCTTGACCTACACAAAAAGAAACAACAATCCAAAGCCGACAGCGAAAAGGAATTGTTCGAACACCAAATCAAAGCGACGGATAAGGAGTATCCGTGTTGTTAGAACATATCGCTCCTCTGGAGCTATCGTTGATTTTATTTCTGATCTATAGACATTACGGGGGGAACTAAAAAATCCGATTTTATGATGTAGCGCGAACTTTAGTTCGCTTATTTCATTCATTTTGACGAAATAAATTTCGTGCTACAATCTATTTCTTTACTTTTTAGTCAACCCCTAATCATTCAAGATGTTATTGAAATTGAATTTAGTCCCGTAGGGACGAAATGTTTATAGCCCAGAGTAAAACAACGATGGAGCTCCGTCAGGAGCGAAATGTATTTGATTTGGTTTTCATAAAATAAATATTTAAATCGGATTCATCAAAAAATAATAAAACATAAATGGAGGATTTTCCGTGAAAGGCAGGCAAAGCCTAATTCAGAAGGCTTGGAAAGAGGAATTGCACAAATAAACATATTAATGAACAACGTTTGGCGAAAGGTAAATTTCAATGGCAAGAAGGGTTTGGTGCGTTTTCGTATTCGCACTCCCAGCTTGATAGCGTCATCGAATATATTCAGAATCAGGAAAAGCACCATACAAAGAAAACATTCAGACAAGAATATATAGAGGAGCTGGAGAAATTTGCTGTTCGATATGATGCAAAATATCTGTATTAGGAGAAATAGTCATCAGTGGTAGTTTCACGGGAACGAAATATTTGTAGCCTTGCAATATTTATAGCCCAGATAAAATAATGAGAGAAAAGCTCCATCGGAGCGGAATGTAAAACAGTTTACAAATTGTACAACATAACGGAGGAAGAACAAAAGATAATAGAAGGACTGAACTGACCTTAACAACTTCTGTCACTCCTAACGGAGCTCGGTTTATTATTTTGTCCTTCAACATTCTGCGGTTCATTATTCAATTAATTTAAAAATTAAATAATTTCGATTGCAGTATCTGGTAACCAGCCGATTTTTCCGTCAGCTAACTTAAACTTTTTCCAATCTCCGACGGCGTCTAATATTTCAATTTTTACCCCTTCGTGCAATATGAATAAGTCAGTCCCGCGCTCATCGGGGGAACTTTTTATCGAAACGGAAGGAAAGAATACGATTGCGCTGTTTTGAGACGTTTCAGTCTGGTATTGCTGGTAACCGAAAAACAAGCAAAATATAGTTATAAAGACGATAATGCTACTTGTAAAGAAGAACAGTCGCCTAATAATCGATTTCCTTGCAATCCTGAATAATGCCCACGTGAAAGCAGATAACCAGAAACCGGCAATGCCGAATATTGTCCAGGTGTCTGCTGAAAACAAATTCCTCATCGAAATCCACCATTCTATAAAGAATAATCGAGGAACAGGTTCAATCTTGTCGACTACTTTTAGATTTGCGATTTTTAGATTGTAGTTTATGTCGTCATCGTTCGGCAAGAGTTTTTTTGCGCGCTCGTAATATAAAATAGATGCAGGTAAATTGTCAACCTTGAAATACGCGTTAGCAAGATTAAAGAACAACTCCGGTGTTTCATAGCCGTTCTTTATGATGGCTTCGTATAAAGCGACTGCATTTTTATAATCACCCGTCCGGTAAAATTGATTCGCTTGTTCGAATTGATGACGAACCTCATCGGCAAACAATTCGGAGACGATTAACAACATTAAAACATATTTCAGGAACTTCATCGGATTTCCTCCTCGATTTTAGAAATCAACTCGACCGTATTGGAATAAATTTTTCCCATCTCGCCAGAGTCTGCTGAAGGTGCATACTGTGCGAATTCACAAACGTCTAATATTTTGTTGAGTTTTTCGAGGGACTTCTCACTCACACCATGCGATTTTAAAGACTCATTGACCGACTCTTTCGTGAGGTTGGCTTGTGGAATCCCAAGTTTATCTCCTGTATATCCCCACAGTGCACGGGATACTTCGGTATAAAACTCTCCCTTATTATTCGACTCTAATAATTTTTTAGCGACGGAAAGACGTTTTTTTGCAATCTTTGTAGCCTTACGACTTTTTAACCTCACAACGTCGCCGGTAATTTTTTCGTATCGTCTCTGGTAGTAGATGAAACCGATGAAAAGGAAAACCGGAGCTATCAAGAGGGTCAAATAAATTGTCGAACCGAAAAACGTTTTACCGTGTTTTCTAAATTTTACATCGCCGCTTTTGATAAACCGGATGTCTTGACCTAACAGTTTAATCTCTTCCTTGCTGAGTGAAGCAGATGATCCGACGGCTAAATCGATTCCTTTAGTTGTGCTGATAATAAAATCGGTAGAGCTGATTGATACATAATTATTTTTTTCCGGGTCGAAATATGAGAATGCGAAAGCGGGAATTTTTTTATCGCCCGGCCTGCGCGGTATCAGAAGATATTCGAATGTGCGACTGCCCGAAATAACGTTGGTGCCTTGTGTGATGTTGTCTGAGATTTTAGGTTCGTAGCTTTCAAGGTCTGGAGGAATAGATAGCTTCAACGGCTCGATGAGTTTTAAATTTCCTCTTCCCGAAATTTTTACTTTCAACATTACCGGTTCGTTCATTTTAGTTTCCTGTTTGTCGATCCACGCTTCCATCGAGAATTTGCCGACGGCTCCGCTAAAACTTGAAGGCAGGTTGTGAGTCGGCAGCGGTTTAACGTTGATTTTCAGCGGTTCGCTCTTCGCTTTATAGTTTACGTTGCTGATATTTCCGAAGAATGGGTCGTTAAAAAATTGGTCGAATACATCACCGCCTCGCCTTCTGGTTTGAACCTGAACAACAAACTCGGACTCCATCGGGTCTAACTCGAGCGTGCCGCTGCGCTGCGGAAATAGAGCAGTTTTCTTTACGGTCGCAACACGGAATTGAATTCCATTTAATACCTCCGTTTCGAATTGCAGAGTTTTTGGTAAATCAATTTCCTGCGCCCAAAATCCCGTCAGTGATGGAACCTTTGTAACACTGTATTTCACGATATTAGCACGAGTGTATAATTTATATGTTGCAGTGATTTGCTCGCCCTGGTATACATTCTTTTTATCAACACTAACTCGTAAAAACAAATTCTCCGCTATCTGTTTTGACAAGTTCGATTCTTCGGATGACTGCTGCGATTGCCTCTGTGGTTGTTGTGACCCTTTAGTGACTTCGATAATTATGTTGTTAGACTGAACTCGCTTACCGCCCGATTCAATTGTTGCAGACTCGATTGTAAATTTCCCTTCCGACCGGGGTTGCAGTATGTATGAATATGAAATCGACTGCGAAAGATTTCCGTTAATAAATTGCGTACTCGTGGATTGATTGGGTCCGGACAGGACTAAAAAATCGGAAAAGGGTGGAGGTTGAAAATTCTTTCCGCTGCCGCTGAGCGTGAATGTAATTTCAAACTGCTCACCCATCGCAATGCGGTTTCTATCTACTGAAGTTGTGAAATTCGGGTCTTGTGAAAATGCAGTTGAATAAGTGAAAATAAATATTAAAAATATACTGATTAATCTATATACACGTTTCTCTACGAGACCGTAGGTCGACTCCGTTCCTCCCGTCCCGAAAGCTTTCGGGA
>JAHJRJ010000023.1 GCA_018830765.1 Bacteroidota bacterium
TAGTGCAAGTAGGTCTAATATTTCTGAAACATAAAGTATTCACATAAGCGAATAGGGCGGTTTGATATATTAGGTTTTTCATAATAGCTAATATAACGCTTTATTTCGCTTATGTTTATATCGTTTGCGTAACTTCAGATATTTAGGTAAAATATCGCGAAATAATCTGTAAGTTCCGCCGTAAAGTGCCGGTGTACTCACAATCTCGTCCCCAGATTTGCACAGAGCAAGTATCGTGCTGCTTATTGCCGCCATCCCAGACGAAAACAAGAGAGCGGATTCACCGCCTTCCATTAAAGCAATTTTTTCTTCCACCTCTTTAACGGTAGGATTGTGGTTTCTTGTATAAACATAAACCGACTCATCGCCCTCGGCATATCTTATTGCCAGCTTTGAGTTTTCAAAACGATATGTGGACGTTTGATAAATTGGAAATGCAACAGGTCCGGTAAAAGCATTCAAATGCTTGCCGTGCACCGCGCGAGTTGCAATAGATATATTTTTTGAGTTTTTCTTTTTCATATTTATTCCTTTAATTTGGTAACATCCCATATCACACCCACCTGCTGTGGGCAGGCATGCAAATCTTTTTTTATCTGGCGCACGTTTGAGCGCGTCCGCCATCTATGCTATAACTTGCGCCAGTTATCCAACCCGCGCGTTCGGAAGCTAAAAACAGAATCAGCTCAGCTACTTCTTCCGGTGTTCCGACTCTTCCAATCGGATGGGTTGTTTTACTGTGTTCTAAGAATGACCGGTAAGTTTCTTCTCCCATTCCGCCGGCGCGGTGTAAATTAGTAACCACAACACCGGGGTTTACAGAGTTAATTCGAACACCTTTCGGCGCGAGTTCAAGCGCCGCGCAATGAGTCAATTGATCGATACCCGCTTTACTTACACAATACGCCAGCACGTTCGGAAATGCGCGTACGCCGGTAATGCTCGACACGTTGACTATATTTCCTTTCCTCACGATCAGGTAGGGCAAAGCGAGTTGAATTAACCGGAAAGGCGACTTTAAATTGATATCCATCATATTATCCCACTGACTAAGCGTAGTGTTCTCGATGTTTCCCGTTCCTATAATACCAGCAGCATTTACCAACAAGTCTATTCCGTCGAAACGTTTCACAGTTTTTTCAATAATCAAATTACGGTCAGCTTCTATTGTAATGTCAGCAGGAATTAATTCAATTTTTTCGGAATTGGTTTCCGCAATTAGCGCTTTTAATTCGTCCTGTCTTCGCGCAATTATTGCAGCGTTAGCACCTCGTTCGACAGCCATCTTTGCAACAGCTTTACCTATTCCGCTCGACGCGCCTGTGATTAAAAAGGTTTTATTCTCAAATTCTTTTTGCATATTTTTTTCAAACGATTATAGTTCTTACCTGTTTAAATATTTTATTGAACATCGACTCTGTTAATTTTCCTGTGATTACAGTTTCGTTCTTCAATCTCACTTCGCCGCCGTGTGAAAATTTATAGCTGTTTTTACTTTCTGTTAATTTTAATTCTTTCGCCGACAGGATAACCATATCGAAAGCAATCTTTCCTAATGCGATTATTACCTTTATCCTTTTTAGTAGTAGCAATTCTTCAATTAAGAACTGCCGGCAATTGTTTAGTTCCGTAACCGCCGGTTTATTCATAGGTGGGGCGCAATGCAAAGCGGCTGTAATTCGACAGTTGTTTAATTCAAGTCCGTCGTCGATGTGTTTCGATTCTGGAAGATTGCAAAACCCAAACTCGTAAAGCGCCCGATAAAGCCATTCGCCACTCCTATCGCCAGTGAAAATTCTTCCTGTTCTGTTTGCACCGTGAGCCGCAGGTGCAAGTCCAACAACCAGCAGTTCGGCGTTTTCTTTACCAAAGCTTGGAACCGGTTTTCCCCAATAATCCCAATCATTATATCGCGAGATTTTATTTACAGCAACGGTCTTCTGCCAATCGACAAGCCGAGGACACTCTTTACATGAAGTAATTCGTTTCTCTAAAGATATTAGTCTATTTCGGTTTTTCATTTATTAATGAAGAAATATACAAACTTTTTAAGGAAATCTAAAATGGTTGAATATTTTTGTTTTTCCTTTATATTTTACTAAATTTAACTAAATAATTTTTCAATTTTCTATTTTGCATTTTAAATTCCGACGAAGTTAACTATGATTCTCTCCGATAAAAAAATTCTTGAGGAAATTGACAAAGGTAGCATAATTATAAAACCTTTTAATCGTAAGTATTTAGGATCGAATAGCTATGATGTTCATTTAGGCGATTTGCTTGCTATGTACAAAGATGAAATTCTCGACGCTAAAACGCACAATAAGATAAAATATTTCAAGATTCCGAAGAAGGGTTTAATACTCGTTCCGAGCAAACTGTATTTAGGTGTCACAAAAGAGTACACTGAAACTCACAAACACATTCCGTTTTTAGAAGGCAAAAGCAGCATCGGTCGACTCGGTATCGATATACACGCAACGGCAGGAAAGGGCGACATAGGTTTTTGCAATACTTGGACGCTTGAAATATCTGCACATCAGCCGGTTCGCATTTATGCTGGTATGCTGATTGGACAATTGATATATTTCGAAATGAGCGGAGATGTAGAAATTCCATACAATAAAAAGAAGACAGCAAAATATAATCGAAAAACGACTAAACCAGTTGAGTCTATGATGTGGAAAAATTTCAAATAAAATTATTAGCCCCACGTTTTAACGGTTTCCGAAAATATTAATTTTTGAGGAGAATGTCATGAAGTCAAAAGTATTTTTAATTACAATAGCATTAACGTTCATGTTCTGTTTAACGCTCGGCGCACAGGATAAACGTCCGCTTGAAATCGAAGACATGTTCCGCATCAAGCGTGTATCCGACCCTCAACTTTCACCCGACGGTAAATGGATTGCCTACGTGATTACTGAAGTCAATAAAGCAGAGAATAAATCCAACAGCGATATTTATTTGATGCCTTCAACTGGTGGCAAACCTCGCAAACTCACAACAAGTCCAAGCAGCGATGCAAACCCACGCTGGTCGCCTAATGGTAAATCATTAGCATTTGTTTCCGGCCGCTCTGGTGATTCACAGATCTGGCTTATCGATGTTAGCGGCGGTGAAGCACGCCAGCTTACAAAAATATCTACCGGCGCATCAAATCCCGTTTGGTCGCCCGACGGAAAAATGATTGCTTTCGTTTCATCGGTTTACCCGGAATTTTCAGATAAACTATTTAAGGAAGCTAATGAACTTAACAAGAAGAAAAACGAAGATAAGGAAAAGAGCAATGTAAAAGCTCGCATAATTACTAAACTGCTATATCGTCACTGGAATGCTTGGGTGGAGGGCAAACGTCAGCATATTTTTGTAATGCCGATAGACGGCGGCGATGCGCTGAATATTACTCCCGGGGATAGAGATGCAGTTCCTACATCTTCAACCTTCTCAGCCGGCGATGATTTTGCTTTCTCTCCAGATGGCAAAGAAATCGCTTATACTGCAACTCCAACTGAGAATGAAGCGTGGAACACTAACCACGATATTTATACTGTCTCCACAGATGGTAAAAATCGAACGCAGATTACGACAAACCCGGCAACCGACGGCTATCCGCGCTATTCAAAAGACGGTAAATATATTGCATACCGCGCACAACGCCAACCCAGCTTCGAAGCCGATAAGTGGGAATTAATGCTGTACGACCGTGCATCTGGAAAAATCGAATGCATTACCGAAAAATTTGATTCATGGGTGCAGACTTTTGTTTGGACTTCGGATTGCAGCAAGATTTATTTTCCTGCCGAAGAGAATGCTAATCAACAAATTTTTTCCGTGTCGCTCAAAGACAGGAGGATTACACGCATCGTAGACGGAGGAGTTAACGGAGATATAAATATTTCCGCAGACGGTAAGATAATTTATTTCTCCAAACACACAATGTCGCGTCCGATTGAGATTTACAGTTCTTCATCCGACGGAAAAAATGTAAAGAAGATAACAACCACGAACGACAAATTATTCGAACAGATAACTCTGAATTTGCCGGAGAGTATCACTTTTACCGGAGCCGAAGGTGCAACTGTGCAATCGTGGATAATCAAGCCGCCGCATTTCGACACCAATAAAAAATATCCGATGGTTTTTCTTGTTCACGGTGGTCCTCAGGGCGCATGGGAAAACGGCTGGCATTACCGCTGGAACCCACAACTTTGGGCGGCGCAAGGTTACGTCGTGATGGCGCCTAATCCGCGTGGTTCTACCGGCTTTGGACAAAAATTTGTTAA
>JAHJRJ010000191.1 GCA_018830765.1 Bacteroidota bacterium
CTGGGGTTTGCAAAACGGCTTTGATTATATTTTGGTGATTAACAACGATACAGTCGTTGAACCCCATTTTCTGACTCCTTTGGTAGAAACAATCGAAGCAAACCCTTCGATCGGCATCACAACTGGAAAAGTACTCTACTATGAGGAACGAAAGCGGATATACAGCGCCGGAGGATATTTTAGCAAATTATATTGTGCAGGTATCAACGGCAGATTTAAAGAGAACGACGAATTTTTAGCTAATGAAGAAAAGATACAAGAAATTTCTTTTGTTCCCGGATGCATGATGCTTATACATAGAAAAGTGTTTGAAGATTTTGGCTTGATGGATGAGATGTATTTTCTGTATTTCGAAGATTTGGAATTCTCTCGAAGAGTATCGAAAAAGTACACGCTCGCTTACGTTCCCTCTTCACGGATTTATCATAAGAGCGGTGGCGGTACTCGCTGGAGTAATTATACACCGACATACTTCTACTACCACTCAAGGAATAGAATTTGGGTATTCAGGAATGAATCCCCTGTTTACCAGATATACGTTCTGTTCTACTCATTGATAAACGCTTTAGCAAAAGCGATTGTTATTATTTTTCAAAACATTAGGGAAACAAAATATTTTCCGTGGAAACAATTAAAGGCAATCCGGCAAGGAATAATTGACGGTGTAATAAAATGAACTTAATTTCATTCATATTATTTTTGACAGCTTTGTTTCTCTTTGCGTCTGGGTTAAGAAAAAACTCGGACTTATTCTCTCCTGCTCGATTTTTCGGAATCGTTTGGACAGTGTCTATCGGCTTGGCGAATCTTAAACTCAGCGGTTTCCAGCACGAATGGTCGTTATTCAGCTGGATAGCTCTTTTGGTTGGCATATTTTCTTTCTTATTGGGAACATTCACGGTTTACGTAATAAACCTTAATAATCCACTTTTATCCGTTAAAGCAATCAGGCAAAATATACGAGCACACCCATTCAATTATAATAATCTGTTTTGGATTACGGTTGTAATCTTCATCGCCTACATAGTTTGCTATATTGCTGAAGTGATCATCGAAGGCTACCTACCACTTTTCAGTCCGAGAATAGAAAAGGCGCGGATAGAATTTGGTGTTTTCGGTTTACATCTGATTGTAAACGCTATGGTAACCTTGCTAATATTATCTATAATATATATCATTCTGGCTCCTAAATCGGTTACAAAAAAAATTATCATGTCTTTTATTATAATTCTCACTACGATAAGTTTCTTTTTCCTTCTTCAAAGATATAGTTTTTTCTTGGTCAGTGTGATTGTATTAGGAATATTTTACTACTCAACTAACAAAGTCAATCTTAAAAATATCCTAATCGGGTCCGTCGCTTTCTTTTCATTCTTAGGTTTCATACAATCAATTCGACTTAGTCAATATGTTCAACACTATATTCACGCTTTATCAAAAATGAAATACTCCGTCGAGTATGCCATCTTCAGTGAACCTTACATGTACATAGTGATGAATCTCGAGAATTACGCAAGAGCATCAGAAAAGCTTGAAAAATTTACATACGGTTACTTCACTATCGACTGGATATTAGCCCTTACTGGTTTAAAACATTGGTTAGAAAAATACTACGATATTACCAGGCTTCCGTTTCTGAACAGCGGCTATAACACTTTTCCGTTTCAATGGACGTATTACAACGATTTCGGGCTATTGGGTGTTCTTATATTTCCTTTTCTGATAGGTTTTGTTATTGCATACCTCTATTACAGAATGCGTAGAACTGGTGAATTTAAATGGATGATTTTTTATTCTTTTGGTTTAGTTATCATCGGAATTTCTTTTATTATGAATCCGTTAACACGACTGGATTTTATGATTAATATATTTTTGATATATTTAATTTTTCAATATTGGTTTATACCTAAAAATCAGACTATCCATCACAGAAATGACTAAATTTCATGACACCCAAAATTCTTATAATATCTAGCCGCATCCCTTATCCGCTTTTGGGTGGCGACCGGATTAGAATTTACAATATATGCCGAAATCTTACTTCAGCCGGGTATAAGTGCGATTTTCTTTTTTTAAACAATCAACGGACAAGCAAACACGAGTTAACCGAAATAAAGAAAGTAGTCGATAAGGTTTTTTATTTTGATTTTCCCTCTATCAAATTTTATTTTAACTCCATCAAAGGATTATTTTCTAACGAACCGATACAATCCAATTATTACTACTTCAATAAAGTTCAAAATTACTTAGACGGTGTTTATAAGCATTACGACCTCATATTTTGTAACCACATCCGAACTTCAAAATATGCAGCGAAGTATGGTATTCCTAAAATTGTAGATCTACACGATGCTATTTCATTAAATTATTCCCGCGCCAAGCAATATACTACTGGGATTTGGGACTGGATTTATAAAATCGAATCAAAAAGAGTTTTACGTTATGAACTCGAAATAATTAAGTCATTTAATAAATCCCTTATCGTTTCTCAAGTTGATAAAGATTTCTTAGTCCAGAATGGCGCAGATTCAGGGAATATTGAAGTCCTCCCTGTCGCTGTTGATGAGTCATACCTGAATTATCAACCGAAACTTGAAAAAGATTGGTTAATCTTCGTGGGTAAAATGAACACAGTTGCAAATTCGGATGCAGTTGTTTATTTTTCTTATGATATTTTCCCGACAATAAAACAAAATATCTCGCAATCTGAATTCTTGATAGTCGGGGCAGACCCAACGAAACGTGTAAATAAATTGAGCAATATCAATGGCGTTCGTGTAACTGGTAAAGTCGAAAACCATATCGATTTTCTGCTTCAAGCTAAGGTCGTTGTGGCACCAATGAGATTCGGGGCAGGTATGCAAAATAAAATACTCGAAGCAATGGCTCTGGGTAAACCGGTCGTAACAACAACAATCGGCGCTGAAGGAATTAACGGCGAAAATGGCATTCATTTTCTAATCGCCGATGCCCCAAGCGAATTCGCAGCAGTGTGCAAAGAACTATTAAACAACCAAGACTTGCGAACCCAAATAGGGTCGAATGCAAGAGAACTTATCAGACAAAAATATACGTGGAACACTTTGAGTCAGAAACTATATTCAATTATCGATCAAGTAATAGCGAAACACGAAGTTAGACAATCATAGTGATTATATTAACTACAATCATATTAACTTTTATTTTAGCTTTATTTACAACACCGCTTATCAGGAAGGTGGCATTAAAGTTACAAATAGGCGATTATCCGAGTGCACGCAAAATCCACACCTCCTTCATACCAAGATTAGGCGGTATCGGTTTTATCGTCCCATCTGTTCTCCTTATCATCGCTGCTATTATTTGGGGTAAAATTGATATAAGTCTTCCTCTGATGAACGGTATATTTCTGTTTTTATCTTTCTTCGTTATAATAATCACAGGTTTACTCGACGATATACTTGGGCTTGGCTCATTAGTAAAGCTTTTAGGACAAACCATCTCCGCGGTTTTAATATACTTTGCAGGTTTTTCGATTGAATCTATCAACATCCCTTTTATAGCAAACTTCCAACTCGGAATTCTCTCTTTTCCGATAACACTATTATGGGTTGTCGGTATCACTAACGCAATCAATCTTATCGACGGACTCGATGGATTAGCAGCAGGAATATCGGTGATAGTGGGGACTGTGTTTTTCTTTATTGCATTATATTTTAATCACCTCGAGACTATGATTGTAAGCGCAGCACTCGTCGGCGGACTAATCGGATTCTTGCGTTATAATTTTTATCCAGCCACAATTTTTATGGGCGATGTGGGAAGTTTATTTCTCGGTTTAGTACTATCTTTTATTTCACTAAAAATTTCGAAATTTGCACTACCCGGTGAACCAACTCTATCTTTTGTAATTGTGATCATTGCATTAGCTGTGCCGATTTCAGATACTGCAATCGCTTTCTTCCGCCGTTTAAAAAGGGGTATGCATCCACTTAAAGCCGACAAAGAGCATATCCACCACCGTTTACTCGACTTAGGTCTTACTCACCGTCAGACTGTTTTAGTAATTTATTCTATCGCTGTATTTAGCGGGTTAATTGCACTATTAATTGTCTATACCACAACATTTTATTCTTTTCTTTTACTATGTGTTTTTCTTGTTGCTACTTTACTCGGAATCAAACGTCTCGGCTATATCGAAGAACTGCGTCGTTCGAATATTAACGATATTCGTTCTCCAGCTCCAATTACACTTGCCAATATACTTGATAAATCGATTACTGTTTTTATTGATATCATTGCTTTAAATTTAGCTTTCTTTGCAACGTATTCGTTCAGGTTTTCTTCTGGACTCGTTCCAATGGCAGGTTACGTTCCTTTTTATCTATACATAATTGAACCTTCGATACTACTCCTTACGGTTTCGTGGATAGTTTTATTCGCTTTATCAGGACTTTATCAAATGTCTTGGGACTACTCACGAATAGATTTTGTCATCAGTCTATTAAAAACCGTATCCGTAGGAATTATTCTCCTGTTCATTATTAGTTTAGATTCAGAAAGCGTTTCTATTGCTTCAAAATCTACATTAGTGGTTTATTATTTCTCGATAATAATATTTGTATCTACCGGAAGGTTTATTATTAATTATATCGGACGAAAATACGAAATTTTAGGGTTCGTCCGACGTTCTACAGTAATCGTTGGAACAAACGATATCGCTTTGAAATTATATCAAAATATCATCGATAAACCACAATTAAAGTATAATGTCATCGGATTTGTTAATGGTGAATCGAACACTAAAATATTTGAAAACAAACCTGTGCTCGGAACCTTTCACGAAATCGATACCATCATTAAACAATACAAAGTCGAAGAAGTCCTTATAGCCTCCTCCGTAAGTTCATACGACGATATCGTTGAGATAATTTCCAGATGCAGCGGACTTGTGAGAAGTATCAAAATAGCCCCCAACTTATCCAGCTTTTTCACAGGATTTAAAACTGAACAAATTTTTGGTTTCCCACTGATCCGAATTTTCCCACTCCACATGAAAACTTGGCAGTGGATGATTAAAAGATTAATCGATATTTTTGTTGCATTTCTTATTCTTATTCCCTTTTTGCCAATTTGGATTTTAGTAAGTATTTTAATTAAACTCGATTCTGAAGGTCCGATCTTCTTTAAACAAGAAAGAGTAGGAAAGAACGGCTTTACATTTAATCTTTATAAATTCCGTTCAATGATAAAAGATGCCGAGAAAAAAACCGGTCCTGTATGGGCTGTCAAAGATGATAAACGTATTACACGCATAGGAAAATTTCTGAGAAAAGCACGTTTGGATGAAATACCACAGTTTATCAACGTACTGAAAGGACAGATGAGTCTAGTGGGTCCGAGACCTGAACGACTTTTCTTTGTTGAGAAATTTCGAAACGAAATCGGTTTTTATCCACGCCGGCTGCTCATCAGACCCGGTATTACCGGATGGGCTCAAGTAAAACACAGATACGATCTATCTATCGATGACGTTAAGGAAAAACTGCGTTACGATTTATATTATCTTGAAAATATGTCTTTAACATTAGATTATAAAATTATATTTCGAACATTTTTAGTTTCAATAAGCGGAAAAGGAACACACTAATTATGAACCTACAACTCGTTGACTTAACAAACCAGTACAGAAAAATCAAACCCGAAATTGACGAAGCGGTACATTCCGTACTCGATTCCGGTCAGTTTGTTTTAGGCAAATTCGTTTCGGAATTTGAACAAAACACAGCAAAATATTTAGGCATCAAACACGCTATCGGCTGCGCTTCCGGAACCGATGCTCTACAAGTAGCTCTTATGGCTCTCGGAATAGGTCCGGGAGACGAAGTTATAACAACCTCGTTTACGTTCGTTGCTACGGTTGAGACAATAGCTTTAATCGGTGCTAAACCTGTTTATGTGGATATTAAACAGGATACTTTCAATATCGACTCGGCAAAAATTGAAGCTGCGATTACAAAAAACACAAAAGCGATCATACCCGTCCATCTATACGGACATTCCGCGGATATGGATCCGATAATCGCTATCGCTAAAAAACACAATTTAAAAATTATCGAGGATACCGCGCAAGCGATGGGAGCTGAATACCTGTCCCGTGGGATAGAAGAAAATGATAGTGACGCCGATAATGAAAGAAAATATCCCACGGGAAAATGGAGAAAAGTCGGGACTATCGGCGACATCGGCTGCATCAGTTTTTTCCCGAGCAAAAATTTAGGCGCTTACGGAGACGCGGGTATGTGTGTTACAAACGACGATACTCTTGCCGATAAATTAAGAATGATAATAGTACACGGCTCAAAGTTTCGCTATCATCACGAATTACTTGGGGTTAATAGCCGCCTCGATGCCATGCAAGCGGCGATCTTAGATGTAAAATTAAAATATTTGGACGAGTGGAACAGCGAACGTTTGAGAGCCGCAAAATTTTATAACAAATTATTCGAGGGCACTGCGGCAACTACACCGAAAACTGCCTCTTACTCTAATCACATCTTTCATCAATATACTTTAAGAGTACCCCGGCGCGACGGTCTTACCAATTACTTAAAATCCAAAAATATTCCGTTCGGTATATACTATCCGATTCCGCTCCATCGTCAAAAAGCATACTTACACTTCGCGCCGATAGATTTGAATTTACCCGTTACCGAACAAATGACAAAAGAAGTAATCTCACTGCCGATGCATACAGAATTAACCGACGAGATGCAAAATTACATCAGTGATGAAGTAAAATCATTTTTATGCCAAAAACTTTAGTCGTAACACCAACATACAACGAAGCTGAAAACATACAAAAGCTTATCGAATCGGTCTTATCCCAAGACCCCGATGTTGAAATGCTTGTTGTCGATGATAACTCACCCGACGGAACGGCAACGATAGTCGAGCAAATGCAAAAGGATAACTTTCGAATACATTTGATTAACAGAACTGGTAAAATGGGATTGGGAACCGCATACGTTGCAGGTTTCAAATATGCCATTGAGAAAAAATTCGATTATATATTAGAGATGGATGCGGATTTTTCTCATAACCCGAACGACATTCCTAATTTTTTAAAAAAAATACAGGAATTCGACGTGGTTCTCGGCTCAAGATACTTCGGCGGAGTAAGAATATTGAATTGGCCCATACGCCGGCTTATTCTTTCATACGGAGCAAGTTTATACACGCGAATCATTACCGGCTTGCCTATAAAAGATGCAACAGGCGGTTTCAAATGTTTCAGGAGAAACGTTTTGGAAGCTATAAATCTAGACGAGATTAAATCAAACGGATACGCATTTCAGATAGAAATGAACTTTAAAGCATGGAAAAAAGGGTTCAAAATATTTGAGCTGCCGATAATTTTCATCGATAGGACTTCGGGGCACTCTAAGATGTCCAAGAAAATCGTTTACGAAGCTGTTTTCCTGGTATGGAAACTTAAGTTCCGAAGTATTTTCAATAAACTATAACACAAATGGATCTGTCCGTTATAATAGTTAACTATAACGTCCGCCCTTTTCTTGAGAACGCATTAAACTCTATCCGCAGAGCAGTCGTCGATCTTATGAGCGAGATTTTCGTTGTGGACAATGCATCGGACGACGGCAGCGTTGAGATGGTGCGCGAAAAGTTTCCCGAGGTTAAACTCATTCAGAACAAAACTAACTTAGGTTTTTCGGCTGCAAATAATATTGCGTTAAAACAATCAAGTGGAAAGTTTATCGTTCTCTTAAATCCCGATACTATCGTTCAGGAAGACACTTTTTCTTCTTTAACTGATTTTCTAAGTCAAAATCCAAAAGTAGGATTAGTTGGATGTAAAATCCTCAACCCCGACGGTACAATACAACTTGCTTGCCGCAGAAGTTTTCCCACGCCGTGGATTGCATTAACAAAAGTAACAGGGTTGAGCGCACTTTTTCCGAAAACCAAACTATTCGGAAAATACAACCTGACTTATTTAGACCCCGATAAAGCTTCTGAAGTGGATGCGATTAGCGGTTCGTTTATGTTCTTAAAGAAAGAAGTTTATGAACAGGTTGGCGGCCTTGATGAAAAATATTTCATGTACGGAGAAGACCTCGACTGGTGCTATCGAGTCCAAAAATCGGGATGGAAAATATACTATTATCCACAAACACAAATCATCCATTACAAGGGTGAAAGTACACGCCGCAGCAACATCGATGATTTAAAAATGTTCCACGACGCGATGCACATCTTTGTCAAATCGCACTTAAATCACTCTTTCCTGATATTATCAATCTTACGCGTCGGAATTGTCATGCGTTCATGGTTCACAAATTCAATCCGCCTGGCAAAATATTTAATACCTCCAATTATCGATTGGGTACTTTTCTTAGTAGCACTCGCAGCGGGATCGTTATTGAGGTTCGATAAAGTCGTAAGTGTTCCACCCTATGCAATTTTGCCCGTAATCATCGTTCCCGGCTTGATTATCATATTAACGATTTTATTTTCAGGCGGATATACAAAATATAGATACTCTTTTTTCAGGACGGCAATATCGGTAATTATCGGCTTCACAATAATCTCAGCATTGACGTTTTTCTTTAAACAATTTGCATTCAGTCGTATAGTAGTGGTTTATGCCACAATCGTTTCGGTTATCTTATTACCCGGTTGGAGATTTCTGTTCCGTTCACTGTTCAATTATGGCAACCTTTCAAAAGGAAAAATCTTCGGCCGCAAAACACTGATTGTTGGTGTTGACAGAAACGCACAGCAACTATTACAAAAATTGAGGTCAAGTATTAGCAGCCGTTACAATATCGTAGGTTTAATAGACACCACTCACAAAAATATCGGCGATAAAGTATTGGGAGTGGAAATCGTCGGAAGCAGTGAAAACATAGCAAAAGTAATAGATGAGTATAGAGTTAGCGACGTAATTTTCTCAGCCGAATCTTTGTCGTACCGAGATATTTTAACTGTAGTTTCTAAGAGCAGGAATAGGGAAATACATTTTCGGATGGTCCCAAATAGTATGGAAGTCATAATCGGTAAAACACATATCGACCAACTGGACGAATTTCCGTTGATAGAAATCGAATACAAGCTGCATAGTCCTTTAAACCGATTTACGAAACGTCTTTTCGATTTAATTGGGTCATCAATTATGCTTATACTTTTTTCGCCTGCAATGAAAGCATTTAAGGAAAAAATTCATTATAATTTACTACCGTTTGTATTTTCCGGCAGATACAGTTTGGTTGGTTCACCCATAGATTCGACATTTTTGAATGGATCAAAAGATAATAACGATTCATATATACCGAAACCGGGTCTTACAGGGATGTATCAAATTAATCGTCGCGAAGGTATGACACGAGAAGAAATAGAAAAATACAATTTATATTATGCGAAAAATTATTCTGTACTACTTGATATCGAAATAATTTTAAAATCAATTATTTTGTCGAACAAAAACAAAAAGAGATAAATATGTCAAAAATTGTTTTAGAATTGGAAAAACCTATACTTGAACTTGAAAAAAAAGTTCAAGAGATGAAAAAGCTTGGTGAAAGTATAGACCTGAAAAAAGAAATTAATTCGCTCGAAGAAAAGCTCGAGAAAATGCGAACCGATATATATAAAAATTTAACAAGGTGGCAAAAAGTTCAAATCGCCCGACACCCGGAACGCCCATATACACTAGATTATATTGAGATGATGACTACAGATTTTGTTGAACTTCACGGTGACAGGAGTTTCAAAGATGATAAAGCTGTAGTGGGAGGTTTTGCTATGCTCGAGAATGAACCAGTAATGATAATCGGTACGCAAAAGGGTCGCGACACTAAGCAAAATTTATATAGAAACTTCGGTATGCCGAATCCAGAAGGTTATCGGAAAGCTCTGCGATTGATGAAATTGGCAGCTAAATTCAAGCGTCCGATAATAACGATGCTCGATACGCCAGGCGCATATCCTGGACTTGAAGCTGAGGAGCGTGGACAAGCCGAAGCAATCGCCCGCAACCTGATCGAGATGTCGCACATGCCGACTCCGATGATTGTTACGATAATCGGCGAAGGAGCATCTGGCGGAGCACTAGGAATCGGTATGGGTGATAGAGTATTAATGCTGGAAAATTGTTGGTTTTCGGTAATTGCACCGGAATCATGTTCAAGTATACTGTGGCGGAGTTGGGAACACAAAGAAAAAGCTGCCGAAGCATTAAAATTAACTGCCGAAGATCTGTTGGAAAACGGAATCATCGACCGCATCGTCCCTGAACCATTGGGTGGCGCACATCGAGATCCTTCAAGAGCTGCATCAATTTTAAAAGAAATTTTATTGGAAGAAATTAAAAAACTCAAAAAGATTCCACCCGTTAAATTGATAGAAAAAAGAATAGAAAAATATTCTAAGATGGGCGAGTGGGAAGAATAAGAACAGATGTGAGATATGAGATGTGAGACGTTGAAACAGAGATTGAACAACTTGGAGACAAGGAGAAGATGCGAAGATGAGATTTCAGATTCCAGATGTCAGGGTTAAAAACTCATTGCTCAGCGCTCTATGCTCTACGCTCTCAGCTCAACACTCACGGCTCAAAGCTCAACGCTCACCGCTCTCTGCTCGGAGTTTATCCCGCTCAACGAGTCATCTATCTACGATTCTACGAATCGTCGATTCGTAGAACGACCTCTACGAGTCTTCGACTCGATAGAGTCGTGGACCGATGGGTCGAGAGACCCGTAGATCGACGACTCTCTACGAGACCGTAGGTCGACTCGTCGAGGAGTCATCGACCACCGGGCGGGACTCTACGCTCTCAGCTCTATGCTCTTAGCTTTTCACAGATTAAAAATGACAATTGATTGATTAATGCTCGCACACACAACTAATATACGTATCCGGTATGCCGAGACCGACCAGATGAAAGTAGTTTACTACGCAAACTACTTTGTATATTTTGAACAAGGACGAACCGAACTGCTTCGCACGATCGGGCTGGCTTATACCGAACTTGAAAAAATGGGATACATACTTCCAGTTATTGAGGCACACGCCAAATATTATAAGTCAGCATCTTACGACCATCCGATTATAGAGCTTAATTACGAGGTCCGCGATTCTGAGACTAATCAGTTGATCGCAATGGGATATACTATTCACAGTTTTGTAAACACGAGTAATCGAAAACCGACACGCGCTCTGAAAATTTTCATCGATATGATAGAAAAAGCATTGAACATCGAAGAAAACCCATTATGATACAGGAAGCCCTCTTAAAAATAATAATATGTCCGAAATGCCAATCGGATTTGGAATACAATAAAGAAGAATACAATCTGAAATGCACAAATTGTGAAGAGATTTATAGAATAGAGAATGATATACCTATTATGATAATTGAGGAGAAGAAGAACGATGGATGATATTTTAAACGACAGCAGGATAAGCCGTATTATTCAAGAAGCATTAGTTGAAGATATTGGTTTAGGCGATATCACGACCGAATCAATTGTAAACAGTGAGATTTTAGGAAACGGCGTATTATTAGTCAAAGAAAACGGTGTAGTAGCTGGACTTGATATCGCAGCGTTAGTATTCCAATATGTTGACCCCGAAAATACTTTCACAAAAATGGTTGACGATGGGACACGGATTGATGCCGGCACTGTTATTGCTAAAGTTCACGGTCCGCTCTCAAACATTCTAAAAGCAGAAAGAACTGCGTTAAATTTTTTACAGCGTATGAGTGGTATTGCAACCATTACACGACAGTTCGTAGGTGCTGTAGCAGGAACGGGTGCAAAAATTACCGATACTCGCAAAACCGCTCCCGGCTTACGCTTGATAGATAAACTTGCTGTAAAAACCGGCGGCGGTGTCAACCACCGTTTCGGCTTGGACGATATGGTATTAATCAAAGATAACCACATTGAGGCGGCGGGCGGAATATCGAAAGCCATCGACCAATGTTTGTCGTATTTAAGCGCCAGTAATATCAAAGTTAGAATTGAAGTTGAGACAAAAAATTTAGACGAAATCAGAGAAGCTCTCAGGTTCGACGGCATACACAGAATTATGTTCGACAACTTCACGATCGATGAAATGCATAAAGCAGTTGTGCTCGTCAGCCGTAAAGTTGAAACTGAAGCATCTGGAAAAGTTAATCTCGAGAACGTACAAAAAATAGCCGAAACAGGTGTTGACTTTATTTCAATCGGGGCTTTAACTCATTCCGTGAAAGCTCTCGATATATCATTAGAAGTTAAACATTCTCCCAGATGATTGATAAAATAATAAGACTCGGGAAAGATACTGCAATTTACGGTACAAGCACCATTCTCGGTCGATTATTAAATTTTCTTCTCGTTCCGTTTTACACTAACGTCCTACTCCCTTCCGAATACGGCATCACAGCCTACGTCTATTCGTTAATTGCCTTTTTAAATGTTGTTTACAACTATGGAATGGAGTCGGCTTATTTCAAATACTCATCAACTCTTGAAATAGGAGACAGAAAACAAAACTTTAACACTCCGTTTCTATCAATAATAATATCATCTTCATTTTTCTCAGCAATAATTCTTCTACTATCAAAACCTATCGGAGGACTAATCGCTCTTCCGGAAGATTTCTCGCGAATAATAATATACTCTGCCATCATCCTTTTTCTTGATGCAATAGTTATTATACCTTTCGCCTCCCTCCGACAAACCGGTAAAGCTAAAAAGTTTGCGCTGATAAAGTTTTTAAACATCTTAATCAATGTTTCTCTCAATATTATACTTCTTGTAAAATTCAAGCTTGGCGTTGAAGGAATTTTTATCAGCGGATTAGCGGCTTCGGCGATGACGGTTGTCATTCTACTATCGGATATATTCAAGAATTTCAGGTTCAACTTCTCAGCAAAATTATTTAAAGAACTTTTAAAATTCGGACTACCGTCGTTACCCGCCGGATTAGCAGCAATGATGCTGCAAGTTATCGACAGGCCCATACTCCGTTATTTAACCGACGACTCATCCGTCGGTATTTATCAAGCAAACTACCGTCTCGGGATATTCATGATGCTTGTAGTTTCGATGTTCGACTACGCTTGGAAACCGTTCTTTTTCTCAACTGCAAAAGAACAAAACGCAAAAGATATCTTCGCTCGAATCACTACTTATTTTCTTTTAGGAATGGCTACAGTGTTTATATTAATTACTTTGTTAATCGAAAACATCGTAAAATTCCAAATTTATGGCAAGTTCATCATTCATCCTGATTATTGGTCCGGATTGAATATCGTCCCCATTATTCTTTTAGCATACCTGTTCAATGGGTTATCGCTGACTTTTTCCGCCGGTATTTATATACAAAAGAAAACATCTTATCTTCCTTTTATTACACTAATTGCGGCTATCGCAAATGTAGTTTTTAATTTTTTACTAATCCCGATGCTCGGGATTATCGGAGCTGCCTTCGCTACTCTAATAAGTTACGTAGTTATGGCAGTTACAATGTACTATTATTCTCAAAAATTTTATCGCATCGAATATGAGTACAAAAAAATTATCATAATCGCTGCAGCTACCTCCCTCATTACCGCGGTCTATTATCTCTTAAAATATAGTTTATAAACTGCTTTTTTCGTATATTTACCACAGATAAAATTAGTTTCTGACCATAAAGGAATAAAATGTTTGAGCGTTTAGAAAAAATAAAACAAAGATACGACGAAGTAACCCAATTACTCAGCGACCCCAATATAATTAATAATCAGGAAAGATTCCGTGAATTAAGCAAAGAACACAGCGAACTTTACGAGATTGTTAAAGCATACGACAACTACGTAAAAGTAAAAAAAGAGATAACCGATTTGCAGGAGATTTTAGATAGTTCGACCGATGCAGATATGAAAGACATTGCAGAAAATGAGATTAAGGAATTGATCTCATCAATTCTGACATTAGAAGAGAATCTAAAATCTCTTCTCCTTCCGAAAGACCCGAATGATACAAAAAACTGTATCGTCGAAATTCGAGCAGGTACCGGTGGTGATGAAGCGGGTTTGTTTGCAGCAGACCTATACAGGATGTATTCAAGATACGCTGAGAAAATGGGTTGGACTTGCGAGCTGCTGGATTTTAACGACTCCGGTAAAGGTGGTTTTAAAGAGATCGTAATGAGAATTAGCGGAAACGAAGCCTTCGGTAAACTGAAATACGAAAGCGGTGTTCACAGGGTTCAACGGGTACCTGAAACCGAATCACAAGGGCGAGTGCATACATCGGCGGCGACGGTTGCGGTACTACCCGAAGTTGGAGATGTGGAGATTGAGATTAATCCCGCAGATTTACAATTCGACACATACCGTGCTGGTGGAAAAGGCGGACAGAATGTGAATAAAGTAGAAACTGCTGTTCGCATTACACACAGACCATCCGGAGTGATTGTTGCCTGCCAGCAGGAGCGGTCGCAATTCAAAAACCGTGAGCTTGCGATGAAGATGCTGAGAGCAAAATTATACGAAACCAAGATACGCGAACAAAACGAATCGGTGTCGGCACAAAGAAAATCGATGGTTAAAACCGGCGATAGGAGCGAAAAAATCCGCACTTACAATTTCCCACAGAATAGAGTCACCGACCACAGAATATCGCTCACACTTTATAACTTAACGGAATTTATCGACGGCAAGATTGATGATATGATTGAGCAGTTAAAATTAGCCGATAAAGCCGATAAGCTCGCAAACGCAGATAACTAACCCACTTCTTTGGGTATAAATTTAAACCGCAAAGAGCGGTGACTTATATTCTTACTTTTTTATAGCTATTACTATATCTTGATAGCTTTTATAGTTTTTCCGTCCGCACCATGAACCATAGTAGATTGATTCTTCTA
>JAHJRJ010000192.1 GCA_018830765.1 Bacteroidota bacterium
AAACTATCTCTTTCTGCTAGATAACGGTATTGACGTACCATAATTATTTTCCCTTCGCCAGTCACAGGCACAACCAAACTCGAACCGTTAGTGTGTACGTAATGATACTCACCCGGTTTACCCGATGGAAGTTCGATTTCATCAGTACGGTAAGTCCACCATTTATTTTGCAGCTCGTTGATCTGTTTTAGTTTTTTCCAGTGTCCTAGGTGCATGGGTAAAGTAATTAAGTATGTTAGTATTAAATCAGTTCGATTAATTCTTTTTCTGAGAAGAAGAAACCGACTTCGAGCTTTCCGTTTTCAGCGGAATCCGAGCCGTGCACAATGTTTTCGCCTTTGTTATCAGCGAAGTCTTTACGGACTGTACCCGGGGCGGCTTCTGCTGGATCTGTCGCACCGATTAAAGCACGGAAATCCGCAATAGCATTTTCTTTTTCTAACGCTATTGGAACGCACGGTCCGGAACTTATAAACTCTACAAGTCCTTCGTAAAAAGCTCTGCCTTTATGGACTGCATAAAAAGCGCCTGCTGTATCTTTTGTTAACCGTATCTTCTTTATTCCTAAAATTTTGAAGCCGGCTTTTTCTATTTGAGCGATTACCTGACCCGTTAGATTTTTTCTAACACAATCGGGTTTCAGAATTGCTAATGTACGTTCAATCAATTTTTACTCCTAAATTAGTTCTTAGTTGTTGGTTCTTTGTACTTTGTTCTTTGTAATTAGTCACCCCAAACTATTTTCGTTTCTTTGGCTTTACCTTCGTTTTGGCTGTCAATTTCTTTTTAGGTTTTGGTTTGGGTTTTGGTTTGGGTTTAACTTTTTTTGTAACCTGAGCGGCATAAATCTTTTTCAGATTTGCTTGTATGTGAGCTTTTGCCGGCTCCTTTTTCTTTTTAGTTTTTGATTCCACTACAAAAAGTTTTTTCTTTGGACTTTCAGCAAGTACTTTCTGGACTGTCTCACCTATCAGAGCTGGGCTTTCTATAACATGGATTCCAGCGGTGCGCATTGCTTCCATTTTTTCGGCTGCGGTTCCTTTTCCTCCGGATATAATAGCTCCCGCATGTCCCATTCTTCTTCCCGGAGGTGCTGTTCTTCCTGCGATAAAACCGATTACGGGTTTATTGAATTCATTCTTAACGTATTCGGCTGCTTCTTCTTCCGCACTTCCGCCGATCTCTCCTATCATTATTATTGCGTGAGTATCACTGTCCTCTTTAAAAAGCTTGAACGCATCGAGAAACTGCGTGCCGATTATCGGGTCGCCGCCGATGCCAATGCACGTCGATTGGCCTATGCCGCGTTCGGTAAGCTGCCAGACTGCTTCATAGGTCAGTGTTCCGCTGCGTGAGATTACGCCAACGTTGCCGGGTGTGTGAATGAAGCCGGGCATAATTCCGACTTTCGCATAACCGGGAGAGATGACGCCGGGACAATTCGGACCCACAAGCCGCGAATTTTTATGTTTGAGATATTCACGAACTTTTACCATGTCACGCGTCGGAATCCCTTCCGTTATACAAACAATCAGCTTTATACCTGCCTCAGCCGATTCCATTATTGCTTCGGCGGCAAACGCTGCCGGCACAAAAATCACGGATGTGTCTGCACCTTCATTTTTTACTGCGTCGGTAACCGTATTAAAAACGGGTACGGGATGTGCAAAAATATCTTTCTCATTTCCCCCGTACATCATTCCGCCTTTACCCGGAGTTACGCCGGCAACTACCTTTGTTCCGTAGGCAATCATCTGTTGGGTATGGAATGTTCCTTCACCACCAGTTATGCCCTGAACTACTAAACGTGTTGTGTTATTTACAAGAATGCTCATAGATTTAGTCTCTAATGAATTGATTTAACATTTTATTTTACAATTATACATTTTCTATAAAATCTGCGACTTTGAGTATCGTTTCCTCATCGAATTGTTTTCCGAGTATTTGCAAACCGACGGGTAAATTTTGTCCATCAACTCCACACGGAATACTTATAGCGGGAATACCGGCTAAATTTGCTGAAACCGTATAAACATCCGAAAGATACATCGTTAACGGATCATCTATCTTTTCACCTAACCGAAACGCAGTGCCCGGTGTAACCGGTGTGATGATACAATCAACGTTTGTAAACGCTTTATCAAAATCTTCTTTGATCAATCGGCGAACCTTTTGCGCTTTACGATAATAAGCATCGTAATAGCCGGCAGACAACACGTAAGTCCCGAGCATTATTCTACGTTTGACTTCTTCGCCGAAACCTTCACTACGCGATTTGGTGTACATTTCTCTAAGGTCTTTGAAGTCTTCTGCCCTTTTTCCATAACGTGCCCCGTCGAATCTTGCAAGATTCGAGGATGCTTCTGCCGTCGTCAAAATATAATATGTTGCAACTGTGTATTCAGAGTACGGTAGGGATATTTCTTCAACTTCGGCACCGTTTTGTTTTAGAAGTTCAACTTTCTTTAGTATCACATCGGAAATTTCGGGATTTAGCGATTCGGTAAAATATTCTTTCGGTAACCCAATCCGCAATCCCTTCATTTCTTTATTTAAAAAAGAAGTATATTCGGGCACTGGAATTTTCGCTGAAGTAGATTCCTTCTTATCATAACCGGCGATGACATTTAAAATTAAGGCGGCATCTTTGACGCTCAATGTAAACGGTCCGATTTGATCGAACGATGAAGCGAATGCAACGAGTCCGTAACGCGATACGCGACCGTAAGTCGGCTTTAATCCGACGATGCCGGTAAATGCTGCCGGCTGCCGAATCGACCCGCCGGTATCCGTACCTAATGCTGCGGTTGCCATACCCGAAGCAACGGCGACTGCGGAACCTCCGCTTGAACCGCCGGGTACACGCGTTTCATCAAGCGGATTTAATACAGGCCCGAAAGCTGAGTTTTCAGTTGACGACCCCATTGCAAACTCATCCATATTAGTTTTTCCAATGATGATCGCGTCAGCCTCGTTAAGTTTATCAATAACAGTTGCGTTATAGATAGCTGCATAATTCTCGAGTAATTTGGAAGCGCAAGTAAGTCTCTCCCCTGCAATAGATATTATATCTTTAATCGCAATGACCAAACCGGCAAGTTGACCAGCATTACCCGAGTTAATTTTCTTGTCTATCGCACGAGACCTTTTGAGTGCTTTATCCGTAAAAACTGAAAGGAATGCGTTGAGATGCTTTTTCTCACGCATTTGTTCAAGATACCCTGAAGTAATCCTCTCGCACGTAGTAGTGCCTTCGGTAAGTTCTTGCTTTAATGAATAAAAATTTTTCAAGCGAGTATATTTTTATTTGAACTTAGAAAACCACCGTTTTTGACAGTGGTAGTTTAATTCTGGATGAGTAGTGTTAATCAAAAAAATAAACTTATTACTTATGTTACACAAATGCAGATTATGAACTCAACCCCCTCAACGAGTCTACGACTCCGTTGAGTCGTAGACCTAACATAGTTTACGCAATTAGTAAAATATCTTTCATTTATTTTTCTAAAATAACCAATATCGAATGATAAATTCTGAATGATGAATATCTAACCGAAGGCTGTCACAAACCATTTCGTAACAGCAAATTTTTTTGTGTCATCGTATGGACGATGACACCCAAGCTTACGAAGTAGTTGAAAATACTTCGCCATTCTGCGGTTCGATGTTCGACATTCACCCCGATAAAATCGGGGTTCATTATTCAAAGCCACCGCCCCCGCCTGTTGCCTGCCCGATGCAGGCGGGCGGGCAGGTTTGGCGGTGGTGGTTTATTCGCTCTTTTTCTCTTCTACCTTTTTATCTTCTTTGGGATTATTGATATCTTCCTGAATATCGCGGGCGGCTTTACGGAATTCGCGAATTCCTTTTCCCAAACCTTGTGCTAAATCCGGAATTTTTTTCGCACCAAAAAATATTAATACGAAAAGCAATATTAATAATATTTCGGTCGTGCCTAAGTTTCCAAACATTTTAGTAACCTTTCGTTTATTATTGATTCAAATAATCTTCTACCATCTGTATGCCGTAATACTGCATCAGAAGCGCGTTCGGGATGAGGCATCATTCCCATTATACTTCCGCTTTCATTAATAATACCGGCAATATTATTAACAGCGCCGTTCGGATTTGCGTTCGGCGTTACTCTTCCGTCCGGTTCGCAATAGCGGAATAAAACTTGTCCGTTATCTTCCAACATTTTAATCGTATCGTCGTCTGCAAAATAGTTGCCATCACCGTGTGCAATCGGAATTTTGAGCACTTCGCCCTGTTTATACGCCGAAGTGTAAATAGTTTTGTTATTCTCCACACGGATGTTCACATAATCGCAAATAAATTTTAAAGATTTATTTCTGAGTAAAGCACCGGGCAGCAGACCCGATTCACATAAAATCTGAAAACCGTTACAGATTCCAAGAACGGTTCCACCCTTGCCGGCAAACTCGATAACCGATTTCATAATCGGTGAGAAGCGGGCGATGGCGCCACATCGTAAATAATCGCCGTAAGAAAAACCGCCCGGCAAAACAATCACATCCACATCTTCAATCGATGAATGTTTATGCCATAAAAATCGCACTTCTTGCTTTAATATTTTCTTTAAAACATAAAAGCAGTCGTAATCACAATTCGATCCGGGAAAAACTACTATCCCAAATTTTACTACAGAACTCTTCACGCCGGTAACTCTTCAATCGAAAAAGTATAATTTTCCATTACAGGATTTGCCAAAAGTTTTTTACATGCTTCTTCGGCAATCTTTTCGGCTTCTTTTTTATTTTTGCTGCTGATTTTTATTTCAATGAACTTACCGATTCGAACTTCTTCGATACCAGAAAGCTTCAAACTTTGCAAGGCATGGCGAACTGCTTTACCTTGAGGATCCAGTATAGATTTTCTTAACGTTATAAGAATTTTGGCTAAATACAATTGAATCTCCTTGATTAGAGATTAAACATCTATGCTCGAAATTTCAGTTTCTTCATCTTCACTCTTTTTATGATGAGTGATTAAATTACGAACTGATGCAACGATCCAACGGACGATTCCCGTGAGCATGTAAAGTACAAAAACCGGAAAAAGAGCTGAACCTTTAGTCGCTAAAACTATAATAACTGCCACCAATATAATGCTGAATTTATAAGGGTGTTCCCGGATATTTCTTTTTGATAATTTCGGGAGAGTATCGTATTTAAATGTGCTGACCATTAATAGAGAGAGCACGACGATCATCGCTGGGAAGATATCTGCTTTCCAACCGATTAAGCCGCCACTTTCAGAAAAGAATGTCAACACAAATGTTGTGAGAATCATCGCCTGCGCGGGGATTGGTAATCCCTTAAAGAAATCTTTATCAAAACCTACCAACTGAACGTTAAATCGTGCTAAACGAATGCCGCCTACTATTAAAGGAAGCGAGCTTAAAAGTATTCCCAAACTTCCGAGCGATTCGAGATAAATTTGATAAGCTAAAAATGATGGAGCGGCTCCGAAGGTTATCAAATCGGAGAGTGAGTCAAACTCAACGCCGAATTTACTGGACGATTTCGTTATGCGTGCCATTACGCCGTCAAGAATATCGAAAACCGCACCGAGTATAATTAACCATGCTGCAATTTCGAATTGATTTCGACTCGTGTGGATGATGGAAAAAAATCCGCAAAACATATTTAGAACAGTGAACAGGCTTGGAACTACAGCACGAGTTATTTTCATTATTCTGACTCCAAAGAAGACATAGTTAATTTATCTCGGCTAAAATTGTTTCACCGGCTTTAACAGTATCGTTAACTTTAATTTTTATAACAGCGTTTTTAGGCATAATAACATCAACACGCGACCCAAACTTAATCATCCCGAAACGCTCGCCCGCTGTGGTTTTCATTCCCACTCGCAGGTCTGCGACGATACGGCGCGCTATAAAGCCGGCAATCTGCTTGAACAGCAGTTTAAATTTCCCGTTGTCAACGCCAATCAATGTGCGCTCGTTTGCTTTCGAAGCTTTATCTTCAAATGCAACCAGATATTTCCCGGGAATATGTTCGAAATACTCGATTTGTCCGCTGACCGGAAACCGGTTTATGTGAACGTTCAAAGGCGACATAAAAATACTGACTTGAACAGCATCCGATTTTAAAAACTTATCTTCGAATACTTCTTTAACGAATATAATTTTACCGTCGGCAGGGGCTATAATTATATTCTCGCCTTGAGGAGTAGTTCTTTCCGGATCGCGAAAAAAATAGAACGTAAAAGCTAATAACAATATAGAAAATATTATTAATAGATATTTTAAAATATCGCTGCCGATAAAAATAATAGACACTGTAATAAGTGCCGCAACTATAATAATTATTCCGATTACAACGTTGTATCCGTAATGAGTGATCAAAAAAACTCCTTATTAATAAACTATGATTTAAGTGACAGGCGGTCCTTTATTTCCTTATAGGATTTCACGATATTATCACCCGAATAAACAAAATGATCTCGAAGAATTTTACCGTCGTCCGATAGGTGCCAGAAAAATAATGTTAACGGTGAAATCTCGCTGCTCAATACGATCTGATTTTGAGACCGTCCGAATTCAAGTTCCATTTTGGCAAGAATCAGATTTCTCCTGTCGCAAAGCGATTTTACGACAGCATTGACTTTGGACGCAAGCCGGTTGATGATTTTAAATTCGTCACCAGTAAGAAGTCCTAACGAAAATACATGTGTTTCGTTTATGAAGACTCTCTGATTTCCCTTGTTTAGATAATAAAATTCAAAAACAGGGAATTGCAGGGGAATTCCTTCTTTCAAATCAAACTTTTTCCCTAAATCGTGAGTCGCATAATTATAAACCGCTACCGTTATAGGAATAAAGTTAATATTCCTAACTAATAATTCATAACCCGACAGCCGTTTTATGAAAAATGTCGGTATCTGAAAATTTTGTAGATAATCGAAAAAATACGTTGAGATGTCGTTTCTGAGAATGGCTGAAACTCCGGATTTGGTTTTTTTTCTTTTCTCACTAGAGTTTTCGCACTTGAATTCATATACAAGTTTATCAGCTTGGTTGGACGAGTAAATTTTCTTTGTATCGGTATCTAAAATTATATTTTTCACGCTAAATATTACCAAAAAAAAAGAAGAATGTCAAGGAAACGATTTTGGGGTCTGAACTGATTTTTAATAAGAAAAAAAGAAAAACCCCGCTCCGAAAAAAATCCGTGACGGGGTTTTTATTAAACGTGTATGTAGCTATCGAAAATTACTTAGATAGAGACACGTTGGTTGCCTGAAGTCCTTTTGGACCGTTTTCGACTTCAAATTGCACTTTATCGCCTTCGTTCAGGTTTTTATACCCTTCGCCGACAATTGATCTGAAATGGACGAAGACATCTTCGCCACTCTGACGTGAAATGAAGCCAAAACCTTTGACTCCGTTGAACCATTTGACTGTTCCTTTTTCCATTGGAACTATCCTTTCTTTTTGTTTTGTTATGAAACCGTCCTGTAACAACAGGACCAGTAAAAGTGTACGCCGGAAACCGTGGCTTTTAATATGTGTGTAACTGCTGGCGACTCTTACCTTGAAAGGATACTACGTGTACATCAGCTGTTGCTAAAAGCGTTCGAATATTGTGCTAACGGTGTACTGTTATTTGACGCTTTAACATAAGCATAATTTCTACCAATGGCAAGAAAGGTGTTGCAATAATAAAAACATTTCCTTATAATCATATACAACACTGCCCTGTGGTGTAATTGGCAACACACTTGACTCTGGATCAAGGTAGTTCAGGTTCGAATCCTGACAGGGCAGCTTGGCGCTATCGTCTAAGGGTTAGGACACCGCCCTCTCAAGGCGGTAATACGGGTTCGAATCCCGTTAGCGCTACTCCCAAAATCGCTCACGAACGATTTTTGTAACTGGATGCGATTTGCGCGGAGGTTAAAAAAGTCGAAATAGCGAAAATCAATCGAAAACAAACAGCTTACGCATTGAACTAGCCAGTTCAGCAACCTTTTCTCTAATCTTACCTTTATTAACAAACGTTTGGGAATAACTTTCGAATGCTTTAATTAATCCTACATCCTTACCTATCTTTTCACTCAAATAATATTTATGCAGCATAATATCCAAATATAGAGAAGATGCTGTCCGGTCAGGGAATTCATCAAGTATAGAGTAACTTCTTTTTGTTTCTGTTCGCTAAGGTACCATTTATGTTCATCAACATCAATCCTTGTTAAGAGTTCAAAAGTTTGTTCCTCTTTTTCTATCTCAAATAAATCTGTGTATCGCTGTATGATATAGTATCGATCTTCTGTACCTAAAAGCGGTTCTCGTATATTTCCGCTTTCCATCATATCTCTTTCAGTCCAAGCTAAATTCTCAAGAAAGAATTCGATATCAGCTTCGCGCATTTGTCTTGAAATATTGGAATGGAATTCGACTGTTTCAGCGTCTGCTAATGCCGCGCGCAGAACAGTCCGAATACCTATTTCGGGAAATTTTTGATTGACAAAAATAATCATCATATTCGACAGCGATCGCATCCCAAATTCGCTGCCGGTTTTCTTTATTAAACGACCGCTTGAACAAAAAATAATGTGGGATTGAATACTCAAGTAATTCCGTAATTATGTATCCGGTTTCGGAAGGTTCAATTTGAGTACCGACTTGAGTTTCGATGAACAACGGGGAGTCCTCACGAATTACTAAACCAACAGTACGAAGCGTGTTAATACCCATTTGATGAAGCCGGATGTATGAATCAAATTCTCTTTGAGCTGTTCTACCCGAAGTTTCTTTGATTGCAAAGGCTTTATTTCTGACCTTAACAAAACGAACGACGTGACGCGATAAACCACTTTTTATAGTCATGAAATTCGAATCTCGCTTATTCCAATCTGTCAACGGCTTATACCATGGAAGCTTTTGAAGCAAAGCAAGTTCATCCTTCACGAAGGACATTCTAAAATTTATGCGGCTGCCCGATTTAAAAATATTTCTATCGGATATAGTCATAATATTAAGCTATCCCTTCACTGCGCCTGCCATCAAGCCGCTGATGTAATATTTTTGTAGTGCAAGGAACAAAACCATTACGGGCAAGATGGTGATTACAGAACCTGCCATCATCAG
>JAHJRJ010000024.1 GCA_018830765.1 Bacteroidota bacterium
ATTTCACAAAAATCTAAAAAATTACTGAAACCAAATGCATTATTGCATCGTAAAGAGGATAGAATCATTCAATCAATTTAAAATTATGAAATCAACATTATATTACCTCTTGATTACCGTAACAACGGTACTATTCTTGTGTAATCGCTATGCCAATGCCGGCGAAAAGCTCATCGTTGAGCTTAAAGATTTCAGCCGGTCGGAGTTAAAGGCATGCGGCTTCACTCTCAATTCGGAATCACCCGTTCACATAAAAGCACTCGGCGCCTCAACCGACAGGAAAAATAAATCGAGAGGCGATATGTTCGCTTACGGCTGGATAATTAATTCCGAGACGCGTGAAAAAGTTTGGATGATGGATCCGAACAATACTTCGAGGTCGGGCGATGACCGTAAATTCGACGAGTATATAACTCTGCCGAAAGGAACTTATGAAATTTATTTCACGGCACCTTATTTCTCGTACCAGTCATCTTTTACTAAAATAAACACAAACGTAGACCACAGACACGACGACGAATTATTCGATATCGGAGGCAGACATAATTTTTTCTTCTCGTGGTTAGAAGATTGGTTCGGCGGGGATATGCGCAAAGAATGGTTCAAGCGTTCTAAAAACTGGGGCGTCGAAATATACATAGACGAAAAAAATCCCGTTACGATGTTCAACCCTCCAAAAGACTTTCCAAATATTTTATTCAGAGCAGTAAACTTAGGCGAGAATGAATTTATTAAACAGGGATTCTCGCTAAATAAACCGTTAGCTATCCATATTTACGCTTTGGGCGAAGGTATTAAAGACGAAGAGCTTTCCGATTACGGATACATCGTTGACGCAAAAACTCATAAGCGCATCTGGGAAATGAAACGAGGCAACATTACTAAAGCAGGCGGTGCCGATAAAAATATTAAATTCGACGCAGCTGTCAATTTTAATGCGGGTAGCTATATCATCTATTATTACACTGACGATTCGCACTCATCGGTCGATTGGAACGACTCACCTCCATACGACCCGCTCAATTACGGAATATCACTTTACGGACACGATGAAAAAGATAAACCTGTTTTTAAACTCTTCACACCCTCCGACGAAGAGAACGTTATCGTTTCAATCACAAAAGTCGGCAACGACGAAACAAGAAGCGAAGGATTCACTCTGAAGAAAGATGCCAACGTGCGCATCTATTCTATCGGTGAAAGATACAGCTCGCGAAGACAGATGGCAGATTACGGATGGATTATCAACGCCAAAACCCGTGAAAAAGTATGGGAAATGAACGTTGATAAAACCGTGCACGCGGGCGGCGGCTCAAAAAATAGAATGATAGATGAAGTAATTTCACTACCGAAAGGCAGCTATATGGTTTTCTACCAATCCGACGACTCACATAGCTACGACGATTGGAACGTCTCGCCGTCTTACGACCCTAAACATTGGGGAATTACAGTTTACGCAGTCGACGGCGATTTCGACAAAAGCACAGTAGAAAAGTATATAGAGGAAAGAGATAAAAATATTATTGCACAAATTATAAAAGTGAGGGATAATGCAAATCTGTCGGAAACTTTTAAACTGACTGAACCTACACGAGTCAGAATATACGCAATAGGTGAAGGCGCACGACGTGAGATGTCCGATTACGGCTGGGTCGAACAGGCAACAACGGGCAAAGTAGTTTGGGAAATGACATACTCGATGACTTTTCACGCAGGTGGTGCACGTAAAAACAGGTTGGTAAACACAACCATTCTGTTAGACAAGGGTGAATACCGTTTACGTTATGTCTCGGACGATTCACATTCTTTCAACAAATGGAACGACGACCCGCCGGACGACGCACAATATTGGGGAATCATTTTGTATAGAGAATTAGAAGTGAAAGATAAAAATTAATTTTGGAGAAATAAATATGAATGTTAAGATAACTTTATGGGTAGTGATAATCTTTTTCATGAGCACCAGTTTTTTACCGGCTCAAGATTCTACTTCTGTAGAGAGGAGTGGAAAATTAAAAAACAGAATAGAAAGTATCGTAAAAGATATCTTTAAACAAGTCGAAAAAGAGCTCGGTACTACAATTTACGAGGATGATGAGGAAGAGCTTGAAGATGATTATATAGCTGAGGACGAAAACAACGACGAAGAAATTGAAGACAAAACGGATAAGTTGAGCTTGTACGCATTCCCGGTTGATAAAGGTATAGTACGAAATTATTCCACCAAGTTTATTTCACAAAATATCGAGGATAAATTTCTTTTCCGGTACAACAGGGTTGAAGGTTTGTTTTTAGGTTTCCAATCTCCGCAAAAGTTTTATTGGGATGAGAACAGAAAGTTTACGCTATTCGGCTCACTCGGGTACGGTTTCGGCGAACACCGGTGGCGCTTTAACGTTGGAGCTGCGCAGCAATTTGGTTTCGGTAATCATCTTTTCGAATTCGGCATAGAAGGTCACAGCTTTGCCGATACACGCGATAATTGGTTGGTGGGTAATCTCGAAAACACACTCAGCGCCTTAGTGTCAAGATATGATTACCGCGATCATTATGGCCGGAACGGATACACAGGCTGGCTCGGGCTTTATGTTAAAAAACCTACAACTGATATGCAGTTCAAATTATCATACTTAAACGACGATTACGATTCGCTGTCTGCGAAAGTTAACTGGTCGTTGTTTAGAACTAAAAAATCATTCAGAGAAAATCCGGCTATTAATCCGGGTGAAATCCGAAGCCTGTTATTTACTTTCGACCTGCACAATTTATCAAAGAGCGAATATATGCCGTGCGGCTGGAGCTTATCATTGAGTGCAGAATTCGCCGGTAAGACATTGAAAGGCGGCTACGATTTTAGCCGGTATGTTATTGACCTACGCCGGTACCAACCGATTAGTCAATACGATAATATTAACTTGCGCTTGCGAGCTGCAACCTCCGAAGGCAACTTACCTTTACAACGTATGTATGAGTTGGGAGGTATTAGCACGTTACCTGCATTCGGGTATAAACAATTTGCAGGCAATCGGTTGCTACTCGCTAACATCGAATACATAGTGAATGGAAAAATGTTTGCTGAGGGAACCGACTTCCCGCTTTCATTATTAGACAATGTAAATTTGATTCTCTTCACGGATGCCGGTTTTGTCGATCAAGTTCAGGACAATCTCTCGTTGGACAGCGGCTTCGATAATTTTACATTCAAAAACATTAAGAGTGATGTTGGGTTCGGATTCGGAACTCGCGATGGAAAATACCGTCTCGGATTTGCTTGGCGGACCGACATAAAATCGCCCGTGAGTGTGTTTTTTAGAATGAACAGACCATTCTAAAAATTTGAGATTTTTGATTTCTGATTTGTTTAACCCGAAAATTGCATTTGAGAAATCAATTCAACCTTCGATCCCTGTAATCTATTGACATAGAACAATATAAGGACAGATTTTCTAATTGTATTGCCTTAGATAAAGTGAAATATTCTTTCGCTGCAAACCATTTAGCATCAACTATTAGTGGAAGAAACAATTTTCTATTGCATTTTTCGGGTTTAACTTTGACCTCCGTGTCCTCTGTGTCAAAATAACTCATCTAAAAAAATTAAACGCAGTGAACGCAAACTGTAAATCGGAATGCCAGCCCGACAATGTCGTTCTGGCGGGTTATTCCGATCACTGCGCCATAGGCGAGTGCATATTGCAAAGTGTGCGCTTCGTGTCTCAGATTTTGTTTTGACCTTCGTGGTTCTCCGTGTCACAAAATCTAAGCCCTATAATAATATCAACCACAATAAGTCACAGAGTATTTTTGGCAATCTTTCAAAAATTTTCTTATCTTTAAACAGCCTTTTTTAAGGTACTACATATCAGAAACCAAAATCATGGGGATAGAATGAACATACTAGTAATCAACTGTGGTTCATCCTCGGTAAAATTCCAAATTGTTCGTACAGATATTGACTTAATCGAAAAAAACCAAGATAAACGTCTTGCCAGCGGTAACCTTGAACGTGTTGGTAGTCAAGCTCTGATTACACTACAAACCGAAGGACAACCAAAAATTAAACAAGCTCTTCCGATCCGCGACCATCGGGCGGCATTGGATTTTATTTTAAGATGGATAATTTCACCCGAATCTAAAATCAACGGTATTAATTCATTAGCCGATATACACGCAGTAGGACATCGAGTTGTGCACGGAGCTGAGAAATTCACGATGTCAATTCTTATCGACGACAAAGTAATTGACGGCATCGAAGATTGCATCGACCTTGCACCATTGCATAATCCTGCTAACCTGAAAGGCATAATTGCTGCCCGCGACCTTCTCGGTCCCGGCGTCCCTCAAGTTGCAGTATTCGACACTGCATTTCATTCAACCATGCCAGAAACGTCGTACCTTTACGCAATACCGTATCAATTATACAGGCGGCACAAAATCCGTAAATACGGATTCCATGGAACTTCTCACCGCTACATTGCATATCGCTACCGTCAGTTAGCGGGTGTCGAACGTGAAAAAGTAAACATCATCACTTTACATTTAGGTAACGGCTGCTCTGCCTGCGCCATCAAAGAGGGTGAATCTATCGACACGTCGATGGGACTTACGCCATTGGAAGGATTGGTAATGGGAACACGCGGCGGCGATATTGACCCGGCGATTATCGAATTCCTTCATCACAAAGAAGGTATGAGTCTGAATGAAATAGATACGGTTTTGAATAAACAATCCGGCTTACTTGGTTTATCCGGTTTAACAAACGACATGCGCGATTTACTTGCTGAAGAGCACGAGCACCAAGATAGACGTGCGCGCCTTGCAATCGACATCTTCTGCGGACGAGCACGCAAATACATCGGCGCCTACGTGGCAGAAATGCACGGCGCAGATGCGATTGCTTTTGCAGGCGGTATCGGTGAAAACAGTCCCGAAGTCAGACAACGTATCTGCAATGGACTTGAATGGTTCGGTATTACTCTCGACGATAAATTAAATAAACAAATCGTAGGAGGTAAAGAAGGCGAGATTACAACCAAAGATTCAAGAGTAAAGGTCTATGTTATACCTACAAACGAAGAGATGTTAATCGCTCGGGATACAGTCAGATGCGTTAAGGACGTACCGAGAAGGTGGTAGATAAAGTATTTCTCGCAACGGGTGCAACTTGTAAATCGAAATGCCAGCCCGACAACTCGCCCGACTCTGTCCCCGCCCGCCTGACTGGCGTCAGCCGGTCGGGCGGGGTTCGAGCGAGTGTCGTTCTGGCGGGTCATTTCGATTACTGCGACGGAAACGATTGAAAAGTGAAAAGTGCAAAATGAAAAATGTTTAGCTTAGCTCTGTGCTTAATTATTGCGACCTTCGCGTGAAACCAACTCAGCTCAAAAATATTTCGCGGAAAAATTGATTAATTGTTTCAATCATTCCCCCGAAGGGGTCACTTCGTGCCAATCTTTCCAATCTTTTAATCTTGAAATCTTCTTATTATTTATGAATAGAAAAGCCATGAGCGAACCAGGACTTTACATCTCATATACTTAAATACTTACATACTACGCTACTAATATACTCCAATACTCCGCCCCTTCGTTTTGTAACTCTTTACCAAACATTCCGTAGTAGTTGTTGTTTTATATCAATTTGGAGATTTATGAGAATTTTTTATCCAACCATTACTATTTTATTGCTGAGCTATCAATTAGCGGCGGTTACAAAAATAGTTGGCGACTCGAAGACTGTTACCGCTGTGCGTCTGAACAGTCCATTCATCATCGACGGAAAACTGACAGAAGATTTATATGCCAAACCGGGCAACGATAAATTTACACAACGAGAACCTGACGAAGGCGCTACGCCGTCGCAACGAACAGAATTCTGGATTGCTTACGATGATAACGCTTTGTATGTCAGTGCTAGAATGTATGATTCCTCACCTGATTCAATCACAGGACTCTTAGCTCGACGAGATAATTCCCCCAAATCTGATTGGTTTTACATTGCAATAGATTCTTACCTTGACAGACGAACAGCCTATTACTTCGGTGTAAATCCGGTCGGATCAATTGGGGATGGAACTTTTTACAACGATTCATGGAGTGATGATACCTGGGATGGAGTTTGGGATCGCGCAGTTAGTATTGATGATAAAGGTTGGTGTGTAGAGATGAGAATACCATATTCACAGTTAAGGTTTACTAAAAAAGATGAATATGTTTGGGGTATAAATGTTTTAAGAGAAATCGCCCGAAACAATGAAAGCGATTTTTATGTGATGGTTCCAAAGAAGGAGAGTGGGTTTGTTTCTCACTTTGCAAACTTAACAGGGATTAAAAATATTTCACCACCAGCACGCTTCGAAATTATGCCCTACTTTGTTGCAGGCACTGAACGTACAAAGAATTTTGAGAAGGAAGACCCTTTTAACACGGGGGAAAAATATATTAAAAATATCGGCGCCGATTTTAAAATCGGTCTCGGCAGCAACCTCACAGTGGATGCAACTATAAACCCGGACTTCGGACAGGTAGAAGTAGACCCGGCTGAATTAAACCTTTCCCAATTCGAGACATATTATCAAGAGAAGAGACCTTTCTTCATTGAAGGATCGAATATTTTTTATTTTGGAACAGGGGGCGCAAACAACAATGTGAATATCAATTGGATGACACCGAAATTCTTTTACAGCCGCCGCATCGGCAGGCCTCCGACAAAATACCTTAATGGGTATAACAATTCACCCAAAAACACTACGATACTTGGAGCTGCAAAAGTCAGCGGAAAAATAAATAAGGAACAGTCATTAGGAATTATTACCGCCTTGACTGAAAGAGAAATGGCTGATGTAGAAATCGACGGAGTTAGAAATAGAAAAGAAGTTGAGCCGCTTACTTTTTGGGGAGTGGGCAGAACACAATATGAATTTAACGATGGATATTATGGGTTAGGTTATCTGGTTACTGTAGTTGAGCGTGATTTAAAAGACAAGGAATTAGCCGAACTTTTAAATAAAAGACAATACACTTTAGGAAGCGACGGCTGGGTGTTTCTGGACAAAGAACAGAAATGGGTAACAACAGGTTGGATGGGCTTGAGTTATGCAGGAGGAAGCAAGGAAAGAATTTTAAGTTTACAGACAGCGCCGCAAAGATATTTCCAGCGTCCCGATGCAGATTATTTAACGTTAGACAGCAATGCAACCTCGCTAACAGGTTATGGCGGCCGGTTTGCTATAAACAAACAGAAAGGGAACTGGATGTTCAATGCAGCATTTGGATTTATATCTCCGTCGTTTGATGTTAATGATATAGGATACCAGTGGCGCTCGGATCATATCAATGGCCACATTTTTACTGGTTATCAATGGTTTGAGCCGGATAATGTTTTCAGATGGAAATCTGTTTTTGGCGCTGTTGCGCGAAGTTATGATTTTGGAGGTGACAATACGCAACAATTTGTTTTCATTGGCTTTAATTCTCAATTTGTAAATTATTGGGGATTGAATGGACAAACATTTATCGCGCCGCGAGTTACCGATATTCAGCGAACACGCGGAGGTCCCAAAATGCTTTCACCCTCGAACTATAACTTCAATATCAACGGATATTCGGACTCGCGAAAGGATATCATTTTAAATTTCTACTCCAGCTATAACAGAAATGAATTTGGAGGATATGGATACTATCTCGGAACGGGCGTTACCTGGAAACCGACTTCTTACATTCGCTTAAACTTTTCACCAGATTATGGATACAATTTCGCGTACGCTCAATACATCAGGAAAAAAACGGATGAAACAGCAATTGATACTTATGGAAAAAGATATATCTTCGGGGAACTTGACCAAAAAACCGTTTCAGCAAATATCAGATTAGACTGGACATTTACACCAACGCTAAGTTTGCAGTTATATTTACAGCCGTATATCTCTGTTGGGAAATATAATAAGTTCAAAGAACTTGCCCGGCCAAATTCTTTTAGCTTTTATGTTTACGGAGAAAACGGATCAACCCCGATTATATCGGGGTCAACCATCAGTAAAGATGAGGACGATGATTATGTGATTGACCCGGATGGGATAGGTCCTGCGCCAAGCTTTAGACTTAGTAATCCGAATTTTAATTTTAAATCTTTACGCGGTAACGCTGTATTAAGATGGGAATATCTGCCTGGCTCAACTTTATTTTTTGTCTGGACACAAAGGCGTGGTGATTCTCAGAACCCGGGGAATTTTGAGTTTGGAAGAGATTTATCAAATTTGATGGATGCAAGCCCGGATAATATTTTGATGATAAAGGCGACATACTGGTTTTCGTTGTAATACTTTTTATTTGTATATTATTTCCCAATAATAATTTGTAGAGATAATATATGACAACAAAAGCACCCTCAAAAGTAAAAGAATTTCCGGCCGATTCGCTGGAGAAAATCGCATACAACAGCGCGAAAGATATTCCTACTGTAGAACCGAACGACGCAAGTCGTCTCGGTTATCATATTTGGATTTGGCTTAAAGAAAAAGAATGTACACTTGCCGATGCGGTTAATCGATCCGAAGCTCGGTTGTTAATCCCAAAAGATGAAGCGGTAAAAATTATCCGTGAAGCTTTATTGAAATTTGGCGTTCAAGCTGAATCCTAAAAATGACACCGTTCGAAACATTTCTCCTGGCATTCATCCCGCTTTTCGTTGCGATGGACGTCCTCGGCACCCTGCCTCTATTTATCGGATTAACGGAAGGTATTACCGAAAAACGACGCAATCGACTCGTCATCGAGGCAACTTTAACGGCTCTTGCAATCTCTTTAATCTTTCTTGGAAGCGGCAAATTACTTTTTTCTTTTTTAGGAATTACAGAGAACGATTTCCGCATAGCAGGCGGACTCGTACTGCTTGTACTTTCGATTAACGACTTGCTTTTCTCCAGCGACACTGCACGAAAAAATCCCGAAACTACTGTCGGAGTTGTTCCTATCGGCATCCCGCTCATAATGGGACCCGCCGCGCTTACAACGATTCTAATAATCGTTGATTCATACGGATACGTTTGGACTATTACTTCGATAGCGCTGAATTTATTGATCGTTTGGGTTGTGTTCAGGAATGCAGACAGGGTATTAAAGGTGCTCGGAAAAGCGGGCTCGCGTGCTATTGCCAAGGTCGCATCCTTGTTCTTAGCCGCAATCGCCGTGATGATGATTAGAGTTGGAGTAACGGAAATTTTAAAATGATAAGCCGAATTGAACATCGAATAACAAATAATTTCTTGGAGGTAATATGGATGAAGATATTCACCGTATAATTAAAACAACAGTCGGGAAATTCGGGACTATACATATTTTAGTCAACAACGCCGGTGGACCTCCGGTTGGAACATTTGCAGAACTATCGGACGAGCTGTGGATGAATGGAATCTTAATCAACAACGTATGTCCAGGTTATATGCTTACCAAGCGGCAGGAAGAGATTATAAAGAAACGGTCGTCTGATCAAAATTTATCTGTCGAAGAATACATGACGTAACATGCGAAAGAAATTCCCGCAACACGCTACGGCACACCCGAAGAGCTTGCTAATATGATTGTGTTTTTGGCATCGGAACGGGCAAGCTACATTACAAGGACAACAATTTCGGTTGACGGTGGATTGGTGAAAGAGCTGTTCTAAGGACTTACGCCGAAACCGGATGAGATGTCTCCGGCTTTGTTATAGATAATCCAAGCTTTATATCTTTTTGCAAATATTTTTAAAAAACACTTGACAAAAGAAAAAATATGTAGTATATTTACTTTGGAAAACAAAGTGCTTTAGAAAGGTGAACAAAATGGACGAAAAAACAGCTTTAGACGAACTTCAATTTATTCGAAAGATTATAGAAGACAGCAAAAAGACTGTTCTTGATGATGGAATTGGATACATCTTCTGGGGTATTATAATTGTTGTCGGCCTATTCACAACAAATATTTTGATAATCTCAAAAGTTTATTTCAATTATCTCTGGATATGGTTAATAGTAATTGGAATTGGGTGGACTTATTCAATTATCTCTTCCCGCCGAAAAAAAGAAAGATTACCACGAACATTTGGACAGAAACTTATTCATTCCGTGTGGATTTCGATTGGAATTGGAATGACTTTACTTGGACTTGTTGGACCTGCGGTTGGTGCATATAAAGGCTTTTTTATAAGTCCGATTTTATCAGTCCTTTTGGGGAGTGCATTTTTTATCTCGGGATTCATTTACGATCTCAAGTGGGTTAAGTTACTTTCTATAGGATGGTGGATTGGCGCAGTTGTTATGTTCATTTATCCAGGTATGCATTCGTTTATCATAATGGGTTCGTTGATGATATTCTTTCAGATAATTCCGGGAATAATTCTATACAGAAAATATAAACGAGAAGCAAAAGTACAATCGTGAATAAATTTGATTATCACCAACTTGATGATATTATTCATTCGAGAATTCGACTTGCAATAATAGCGGTGCTCATCACTGTAGATGATGCCGAGTTTAATTTCTTGAAAGAAAAAGTAAACACAACTGATGGAAACTTAAGTGTTCATATAAGAAAGTTAGAAGAAGCCGGATATGTTTTAGTAAAAAAAGAATTTATCGATCGAAAACCAAAAACTGTTTATTCACTTTCAAACAAAGGAAAGAAAGCTTTTGAAATTTATGTTGAACAACTCAGCAAGCTAATAAAGAAATAAAATTTTTTAACCATATACTTTATAATACAAAGCACTTTATTTAATCAATAACAAAAAAGGAGTATCAAATGAAAACTAATAAATCATCAAGCATAACTTTGCTTGTATTATTCTTCTTATTCACTAATAATCTCTTCTCGCAAAATGAACCTGTGAATGAATTACTGAAAGAAGCCAAATCGGTTTCCGATACAGCATACATCTATTACAATCGGAACACTATGCAAAAAGCACACGACATGTTCGATCAGGTATATCAAACGGACAAATCAAACATTTATGCGCTTTACTATCTCACTTACACGGAGTATAAACTTCTCGAAATGAGTATGCAAAAAGGGAACTGGGACGAGGAATTGTTCGATAAATATTATGAGCCTGCTTTGTCCAAAGCGGAAAAGTTAGCGGCTGAAAAAAATTTCGAGTCAGAGGGTAAAACGATCCTCGCCGCAATTTACATGATGAAAATAGCCAACAGCGCAATGTCGGCGGTTACTCTCTCACCCAAAATAAATGGTTTACTTAACGAAGCTGAAAGAAGTAACGCAAGCAACCCGCGTCTTTACATTATCCGCGGACAAATGAAATACAACACACCGGGAATTTTTGGCGGAAGTTACAAGGATGCTGCTCAAAATTTTAGAAAAACAGTTTGGCTATTCGAGAAAGAAGAACAAAAGGATTACCTACAGCCAAGCTGGGGATATCTTGAATCTTTAGCGTGGCTCGGACGTGCACTCGAGAAACTTGAAAATTTTGATGAAGCAAAGTTTATCTATCAAAAAGCGTTGAATGTCGCGCCCAATTTTTCTTGGGTAAAGTTTGGGCTGCTTCCAAAACTTGAACAGAAACTAAAAGAGAAAAACTGACCGAAAGGAGAACACCATGAAAAATAAATTTCGAAAAAAAAGCATCACTTTTCTGCTAGTGTTTGGTTCTATTACAATATTCGCCCAAACCAAATATACAATCGAAGGAAGAGTGATAGATGAAAATCAGAAGCCTCTTCCTTATGTGAATGTTTTCATTCTAAACACCGCCGATGGATCAATGAGCGGCGACGATGGAACATTTACTTTTACGACAACACAAAAAGGAAATGTTACACTCGTTGCGAGTATGATTGGTTACAAAAAATTCACGAAAGAGATTGCGCTCAGTTCAAAAAAGATTACTGTTAAAATTGAACTGGAAGAATCGATTGTGAATTTGAAAGAAGTAATTGTTGCTGCGAGTTCGTACGGATCGGAAAAAGAAAAGGGATTAGTCATAAGTCGTATTGATGTGCTTACTACTCCCGGCGGCGCAGCAGATATTTTTCAATCATTAAAAACTTTACCGGGCTTAACTCAGGTATCCGAGAGCGCTGAATTGTACGTCCGTGGTGGTGACCCAATTGAAACATTAACAATGATCGATGGAGCCGCGTTTTATCATCCATTTACATTCGAGTCTGCTTATGGTGGGCTTTTTTCTAACTTAAATCAAAGTGCAGTGAAAGGAATGTATTTTTCAAGCGGGGGTTTCTCCGCCAAGTATGGAAACGTTCTTTCTGGTGTTCTCGATATCGAAACACGTAATCAGCCGGAGCGTAACCTTTATCAGTTCGGTCTATCTTTAGCTAATGCTTCTTTCTCTGCTGACATTCCATTACAGGAAAATAAATTTGGTATGTATTTCGACATTCGACAAAGTTTTACGAAACCGATTTTCTGGTTGAACGGCGGGCTGGATAGAATGACCGTATCACCTGTATCAAGAAACGGAACTGGCGGAATAGTCTATTCATATTCGCAGTCCGGGAAATTGAAACTGTTCTTTATCGTTGCCGATGATAAACAGGGCGTTAATGTTGACCGACCTGAATATAATGGAACCTTCAACGGCAATTCCAAAAATCTTTTTGTCAATTTGCGAAATACAGATATTCTTTTCAGTAATTTGATTATGAAAAACAGCCTTGCGTACAATAAATATTCAAATCAATGGCTATTGGGATTGCTTGATATAACAAAGACAGATTTCGTCTATACATTCAGAAGTGATTTCGAATTATCGATAAGCTCAGCAAATAAAATTCTATGGGGTGTTGAATACGAAAACCGAGATGTGAAATTCGTTGGAAAAATTCCCGAACAAGATTTCGATATTCGTCCAGAAGGGCAATCAACAATTATTGATGCTTTTTTTAAAGGTTCACGAATTGGAGGATATACAGAATTACAATCAGCAAATCCATTTGGCTTAAAAAATATTTCAGTATCCTGCGGAGTTCGTTTCGATAGAATTCCGGAATTAAATCTTAACTGGATCGATCCGCGTTCAAGTTTGGGTTATCGGTTAAGTGAAAAATCAACTATAAAATTCGGTTGGGGAATTTTTCATCAATTGCCCGATCCACGATTTTTCCGCGCCGAAGACGGCAACCCAAACTTAAAATCAATGCGGGCAGATCATTATGTTGTTTCTTACGATTATTCAATAGACGAACAAAATTCTTTTCGGTTTGAGTTATATCATAAAAATTATAAAGACCTGCCAAAAGAAAACAATATCCTAAATTACAATAACTCCGGTAGCGGTTTTGCAAATGGTGTCGACTTAATTCTCAAAGGAACTCTCCCACTTGGTTTTACAGGCTGGGTATCATACGGCTACATCAACACAAAAAGAATCTGGTTGGATTATGATGAATTAACAAGCAGTTCTTTCGATATCACTCATAATTTTTCTTTGGTTCTAAAATATAATTTAGCAGAGTTGTGGCAGATTGGGATCAACGCGAAGTATGCAACGGGCAGACCTTACACTCCAGTAAATGGATCTATTTACAGAAATGATTTGAAGCTCTTTGAACCGATCTACGCCCCGACAAATTCAGATAGATTCCCCGATTATAAAAGAGTCGACCTAAGAATAACTCACTTCAATCAAATATTTGGTAATGTGCCAATTGTGGTTTATATGGAAGGATTAAACATTCTTAACTTTACCAACATTTTTGGTTATTCTTATTCACCGGACTATAAGGAGAGGAAAGAAATCAAAAGTTATTTTGGAAACAGAATGGTTGTGGTTGGGTTTACATTCGGAATTTGATCGTTAAGAAATATGTTATTGTTACAATAATTCCGCTGCTGTACAGTCTGTGTGAAAATCATTGTAGAGCGAGATTCATCCCGTAAACGGGATTCATCTCGCTATTAATCATTAAATGGGGCTAATATTGAACAAAATCCAATATTATTTTGCGAAATAAATTTCGCATTACAATTTTCACACAGACTCTGTATAGCGGGACTATTCTCACTTTGTTTAACCCCGGTCACTCAAAGTTGATGCCGGGGTTTTGTTTAATAATACTTATTTGAATTTATCTAACTTTTTTTTAGATTGAATCATCAAAAATTCAAAAAGGCGCCGTATGCGATTAATTAAAAACATATTTATTACTATCTCCGTTGTCATCCTGATTTCTCAAAGCGTATTTTGTGGAAGTAACAGCACTTATAAATTTTTAAGAAACGACGTTAGTGCACGAGCCGCCGCTTTGGGTGGTAGCTTTTTGACAACAACGAACGACCCTAATACTATCTTTTACAACCCATCGGCTCTTGCATCAATTAACCAAAGACAAGTTTCTATCGGTTATTTCAATCATCTTTTAGATATCAACTCAGGACATTTGAGTTATTCCGATCGTGTGGAGGGATTCGGCTTTATAGGCGCTGGAATTATTTATACTCACTACGGTGATTTCGAGATGAGAAACGAATTAGGCTATAAAGAGGGAAATTTTTCAGCCGGCGATTTTGCTGTCTCCGCAGCTTACGCTGACCAATTGATAGAAAATGTTACATATGGAGCAAGCATAAAATTTATCTATTCAACAATTGCTAGTTACAACTCTTACGGTGTCGCTACTGACTTTGGAGTAACTTATACAGCTATACCCGACCGCTTTCATGTCGCGGCAAGTTTGCTTAATCTCGGAACGCAACTGAAGCCATACATAAACACAAAAGAGAAATTACCACTTGACTTGAAAATAGGCGCCTCTTTGAAACCCGAACACTTGCCACTCCGAATAAATATCAGCTTTAACAAATTACTCGACTATCAGAATAATTTCTCCTCGCGTTTCAGGTCGTTCACATTCGGAGGTGAATTCACACTAACTCAAAACGTTCAATTCAGATTCGGCTACAACAACGAGAACAGGAAAGACCTAAAAATCGACAAGAGCGCGGGCTTGGCAGGTTTTTCAATAGGCGGTGGATTTTTATATGAGGTTTATAAAATCGATTATGCATTCAACTCGATGGGAAAGATTGGCGGACTGCATCGAATAACTGTAGGAATTTTACTGTAATGATTTGAATAATGAACTACAAAGATGAACACAATGCGTTATAAAGAGTTTCCCATAGGCAATGGAAAGATTATACAGGGCGATTGTACTAAGTTTCTTTCAGAAAAAGCTTTTCCTGAAAAAGTTGATTTTACCTTCTTAGACCCACCGTTCAACCAAAATAAAGATTACAATTATTTTGATGACAATCTTCCTACGAAAGAATATTGGGAAATGATGCACAAGGTTTGTTCAGACATTCACGGAAACACATCTGTAGGCGGAGCAATATATTTCATGCAAAGAGAAAAGAACGCAGAATTTGTTTTAAGATGTCTGAGAGAATCGGGTTGGTCGTTACAAAATCTTATAATCTGGAAGAAAAAAACTTCTGCTGTTCCCTGCAGCAAAAAATACGGAATACATTATCAGATAATCGCGTATGCAACTAAAGGTTCACCGAGAGTTTTTAATCGACTGCGGATATCTCCACCCCTTCCCGCTAATTACAAATATGAAAGAGACAACGGTGTTTACGTTACAGATGTGTGGGACGACATTCGAGAATTAACGTCGGGGTATTTTGCGGGGGGTGAGGCGATAAGAAAATCTGACAGGGAACGATTTCACAAACAACAATCACCTATCGCACTTTTGTTGAGAATAATTCTTTCATCTACAAAACCAGCCGACGTTGTTTTAGATCCTTTTGCCGGCACAGGAACTACATTAGTTGTTGCAGAACAGCTTGGAAGAAAATTCATCGGAATTGAAATTGACCCTGACAATGTACAATGTATGAAAGAACGGCTGAATTATATCCGGGATGACGATAACATTGAAAAGTATTACAAAGATTTCATTTGCACTGAAAACCTTGATGAAGTATGGCATTTGAAATCCAATATGACGGTTCCAAAAAAGCAAAAAGTGGAAACTCTAAATCTATTTGAGGGCTAATGTATTCTATTTACCATTTCTTTCGATCAATCGTCAAGAACAAAGCACATTTCAAAACATCAAAGAAGTTAGATGAATTCCCGTTCAACAAGAAATTGCTTTCTTGTAAAAACGCTGGTGTATTTCCCGATATGGCAATCAGGATAAACAAGGAAAAATCGATTATGCCTTCAACTCGATGGGAAAGATCGGTGGACTGCATAGGGTGACTATTGGAATTTTACTGTAATGATTTGAATAATGAACTACGAAGATGAACACAATGCGATATAAAGAGTTTCCCCTAGGTAATGGAAAGATTATACAGGGCGATTGCCTTGAAGTGTTGAAAATGCTACCGGAAAATGAGGCAGTTTTGGCTTTCACTTCTCCACCATATTTGAATGCAATTAACTATGAAGAACACGTTGAAAAGCTGAATAGCAAAAAGAAGCGGTGGGAAAGAAAAGAGATTTCCTATGAAGAATATAAGCAGTTCCTGATGGATAGATTCAAAGCGTTGCTCCGCGTAATTCAGCCTGGCGGACATAATGTTGTAAATATCTCTCCTGTGTCGTGGAATGGTGAGCGAACTGCGTTGCCTTTTCACTTTGTTGGCTGGATGGAGGAAATCGGATGGAAATTCCGAGAAGACATTGTTTGGGAAAAACCCATAGCGCGTGATCGGAGATCGGGTGTTCTTTTGCAGCATCCCTATCCGGGGTATTATTACCCAAGTCTCGTAGCCGAATATGTATTTGTGTTTCAAAAACCTGCCGAAAAAGAAAGCAAAGAAAATATTTATTGGTTTCGAACACCCAAAGAGAAAGAGTCTAACCGAATTGATCTCTCAGATTATCAAGGCGAAAAGAGTAAAAATGTCTGGAAGGTACGTCCAGTTGCCCCACAAGAGAATATCCACCCTTGTCCATTTCCGGTGGAACTTGCTGATCGTGTTATCCAGCTTTATTCATATAAGAATGATATTGTTATTGATATATTCGCTGGAAGCGGACAAACGAACCTGGCTGCTCAGCGAGCGGGCAGGCGACATATTGGGATTGAAACTCAAACTGAATATATAAATTATGCTGTCAAGAAAATAAATGCTGAAATCGCACAGCAAACACTCTCGTTCGAAACGGCGAGGTAAGAAGAAATTGAAAGTTGACGCTAAGATTGAAAACCTAAAGTACGTCCCTTCTCTCTGCCTAAAGCTCAAAACTCTTGGTATCGACGAATTTCTTTCAGGGACAGCGTTTAACAACGCAGCTTTTATTCTCTCCTACAATCAGAATACATTCTCCATAAGCCATTGGGTTTCTCCGAAACGTACTCGCAGCTATCCTTACTCTCGTGTATATGATACCATGGATGCGCGAACACGGGTGACGATAATTCCATTTCTTAAAGATGAAGGCAAGCAGGGTGATCGTGACTTTATTCAATGGGACACCGTTTCTTTGATGAGCCTTCTTGGTGTCTACGTTATTCTCGGTTACTACAAAAAAGCTGTTAAGAGCTCTAATTATCAACACAAAATTACAGAACAGGAATTCGATTACAATTATCTCAAACAACGTCTCGACGAGCTTTCTCATTATAAGCTCGACGCACTCCATTGGAACCTTAATGAACTTAATAAAAACCTTCTCAACATTGCTGAGCTTAGCAAGTTCCATTACAAAAAGATTTCAAAGCAAACAGGCGTAGAAATGCACGGGGAGCAAGGGATATCTAAAAGAATCGAAGTTATCAAAGATAGCGTTGATAAGTTTCAGAGTAATTCAAGGGAGCTTGCCTCGTCAGCGCAAAAACGAGAATATCAAACCATCCAGCCAAAAGAAAGTGTTATCGAGGAAAAAGCGACAATCACAATCAAGAATTATCTTGGTGGTTTTTATTACTTCACGGTCGATGAAGTTCTCCTTAACAACAATAGTCTTTTTTTGATTGAGAAAAAGCACAGTGAAAACTCTCTTGTCCCAAGTATCGCCGACATTAAAGACGGATTAGTCAAGATGATCCTTTACTCGAACTTTCCTGAAGTGATGGTTGCTGGTAAATTTTATCCTCATCATCCAACCCTCGGGCTTACTTCGAAAAATGTTCGTGAACAATGTCATACTCTTTCTACTGAAGAAGAGTTAACTTCGTTTTTCTCTACAAACAATTTTACTAATAAAGCAGCTCAGTCCCTTCAGGACTTATTCAATGAAGGGCGTAAAAACAACATAGTGATTTTCTTAATGGACAGCAGAACTCCAAAATTACAGAATGAAATTATTGGAGAATTTCTTGAACGTAGAAAAGAATAAGATATTTTACTTTTTTATTTTTACCCTCATTCTATTTGCGAAGTGTAATAAGGAATGATAAGATCTATTTAGTTTACGTGCTATTTCATTTCATGTCATCGTAGGGAAATTTTTGCTGATAAACTCTAAGTCTTTCTTCGTCTATCTTCGGCGTATACGCGGCTTAATGCCGAGACGACGAATAGCTAAAAGTGATCCACTTGAAATTCCAAATTTCGCAGCTATCTCGTGTATAGGAACCTTCCCGTACATTTTATCTAATATCTCTATGTCTTTTTTTGTCCACCGATGCATATTTCCCTTCTTGAGCTTTAAGCTATATTGCATAGCTAATATAGCTGTAGTGGTTCTGTTCAGTTTTTTTCCGATTTCTTTGTGCTTCATACTGCGATAATTCTTAATTAAAAAATCTTTCTCCTCATCAGTCCATGGCCTACATATCCCCTTTCGGATTCCAAGAAGACTCGCTTTGCGTATAATGGAGTCTCTCGACCGTTGTAAATAATTAATAATATCAGCGTTAGATTTGATCGGAAAATATTTTTTTAAGTATTCTACATCTTCTGAACTCCAATATCTATAATTTTTGTTTTGTTTAATACGTACCATAAGCTATGTCTCCAGACTTTATTTAATGCCCTTCCATAAAACTTACAATCATTAATCTACTCAGGTAAAACAAAAGCATCCCTACGAATACAACCATCGGAGTGATGCGATTTTCGGAACGATTGATTTCGGGGATCAGATCGCTTGCCCCAACGTACACAGCGACACCTGCCGACAAAGCAAAAACATATCCAACAATTTTAATATCGACCTCTGCAAGGAAAAATACCGAAAGAACACCTAACATCGTAGCGGTAGCACACGAAGCCGTTGCCAGGAACGCTGCCTTTTTAGATTGATTCGATGCCAACATAATTGAAGAAATTGTGATACCCTCGGGAATCTTGTGGAGCGTGATGCCGAAAAACAGCATCAGTCCGATATAAAAATCGAAATGAAAGCCAGCGGATATTGCTAACCCGTCGAAGAAAGCGTGTATAAAAAGACCGAGCACGGCTGAATAACTTGCAGTTTTAGAAATCATGATATCGGTGTGCGTTTCCTCGCCGAAGTGCAGGTGTCCGATAAAAGTATGCTCAAAAAAATGAATTAGTGCAAAACCAAACAAGAAAAACAGCGGGGCTTGCGGACCAATTTTATCGATACTTTCAGGAATCAGCTCTAAGAAAACAAGTGCCAGTATAAACCCAGCGCCTAATGCAATCAGATACTCCTGAATTTTTCTGGGCCATTCATGTCGCAGTGTAATTAGATAACCGCCTAAAAGTTCTGCGCCCGCAGCTAACAAACCGAATAAGATTATTGTCAACATTTTTATAACTGTCCGTAAGATTTTTTGATAAATTGTCGGGCTTGTTCTCTTGAGTTTTGGTAAGCCGTCATATTAAGAACTTTGTTGTATTGCTTAATTGCCAAGTCTCTTTTTGATTGTAAGTCGTATATCATTCCGATTTTTAAGTTAGTTAAAACCATAAACCCCGATTGGTCCCCCATATCTAACGATCGGGAAAGCTCGTCGCATTTATAAAAATTTTTCAACGCCTCATCCAACATAGATGTATTGAAATAATTCAGCCCTAAATAATAATATGCTTCACGCAGCACAATGTGGTTGTAACCGTTTTGGTAATTGGAATTCCTATTAATAATCTCGCTGAAAACTTTTTGCACATCTTCCCATCTGCCGAGAGCGACATGGAGTCTGCCAACATATCGATGGAAGATAGGATTGTTAGGATACTTCTTGAAAATTTTTAGAGCAAGCGGTAAAGCTTGGCTGTATTGCTTTTCGTAATTGAGTAGTAATTGAATAAGAAAATAAGTTGCTTCGATGTTAGCATACTTTGCTTGGTCGGCAGCTTGTTTCAACTGTTGTATGCCCAACATTTTGTCGCCGGGCGGGAATAATATTACGAACGGCTTAATGATCGGATATTCGTTAGGAATCACATCACGGTAATAATTATAAATCCCCATACCGAGCAGTACGTCGATGTTGTCCGGTTCAAGCTTGTATGCTTGATGCACTATTGGGATAGCCAGTCTTCCGTCGTTGGCAGCGTGTAACCACTGTTCGCGATGTACACGCAGTCGTCCTCGAAAACCAATTGCTCCTCCCTTGAAGAACAAGCCCGTTACGTCGTTTGGGTTTGCCTCCAATCTTTTATCGCAGATAGAAATGACGTTCGCAAGAAGCGAATAAAATCTTCCATCACTACTCTTATCGTCGGGATCAATCAATATTTTCCACCACTCAACCATCGCTATAAAAAAATATCCCGACGGGTGACTCGGATTGATTTTTATAAGTTTTTGGAATTCGCTTCTGGCACTGTCGAATTGCATGCCGTAAATAAAATCGACTCCACGTCGTGTATGATAATCGGCAGAGCTGTCCGGCAGCCACTGCGCAAGGGCGTTCGAGTAAATCAGTAAGATTGGAAACGATATAATTGTTAGAAGTTTTATTCGCATATATATTAAAAAGTGGGCGACACACAGCCGTCCCCTCCTTGTTCATTTAATGATTCGATTATTTCAGATATTTACCGATGTCTTCTAGAACCACGAGACGAATACCACCCTTCTTGTAAATTGCGCCTTTGATGAAAACCGTGATACCGATGTAAGGTTTTACTTGATCTGCGAGCGGTGATTCCGCAGCAGTAGAAGTTAAAAACACTAACTTACCTGTTCCTTTTTCAAGTAGGACGAAAGTTCCACCTTTCTTCTGGTTATCTACGGTAATTTCCACACCTGCTGGACTTGTAGGTTTAATATTGTCTTTCACATATGTTGTGAGTTCGACTATCTCACC
>JAHJRJ010000025.1 GCA_018830765.1 Bacteroidota bacterium
ATCTTAACGAATCGAGGTCGAGATGGTTTGTCGGTTCATCGAGCAACAAAAGTGAAGGATTGCTGAGTAAAAGTTTTGCAAGAGCTACGCGCATTTGCCAGCCGCCGCTGAATTCATCAGTCAATCGTTCAAAATCTTCGACACTGAATCCGAGTCCCATTAAAACTTTTTCGATTTGCGATTGCATCCGGTATGCATCCAAACTCTCGAGTTTGTGCTGAAGCTCGCCTTGGATCTCGATTAACTCTTGATGGTCCTCTGAGTTGTTTTTTGCAGCATCAAAGTTCTGCAATTGATTGTTAATTTCATCGAGTTGAGTTTCGATTGCAACGATGTTGTCGAATGCAGTTTTGGCTTCTTCGTAGAGCGTTTTACCAGATGACGTTACGCCGTCTTGCGGAAGATATCCGACAGAAACGTAGCTTGCCTTTCGAACTGCTCCTGAATCGGGCTGAGCTAATTCGACTAATATTTTCAGAAGTGTAGTTTTACCTGTGCCGTTAGTGCCTACGAGTCCGATGCGGTCGTGCGGACCGATTTGAACCGTGAGGTTTTTAAACAAATACTTGCCGCCGAATTGGATTGATATGTTGTGTAGTAAAATCATCGGTTAAATGTACGAAAAAAGATACGGAAGATAAAAAGAACGGAAATAATCAAGCCGTTATCAGAGTTCCCGACCAACGGCTATCGAAGTTAATAGAGCTTTTCAACCAGAAGAAAGAAAACTTTTCAGTAATCGAGTTTGCAGAGATCGATGAATTGCAGAATGGAGATAGCGTTTCGGTTAGACATAGCTGAGTAAGTATAAAAGTATTATTTCGGCAATTTTCCGATTAGTTTCCAAACCCAGCGATGTAACTTATGATAAAATGCGGCCGGTTCGGCAAACATCAAGATGCATTCACCCGAGACGCAGTTAATGCCCTTTTCTTTACAAAAATTAATAGATGCTTCTGATTCTGCTCCTTGTTGTATCCAGACATGTTTTATCCCAAGCGAATTAGCTTCGCGAACAACATTTTCAGTTTCTATAGGTTTTGTAAATACCAGCACTCCTCCAATCGTTTCAGGTAGCGTTTGAAGATTTGGATAGCAGCGTTCACCCAATATGTTTTCAGCTTTGGGATTTACGGGGAAAAGCTGATAACCTTTTGATTTTAATTCTTTGTAGACGATATTCGAAAACTTTTTTCCTGTGCACGAAACACCGACGATAGCTAATTTGTTTTGAGAAAGAAATTCTTGTATTGATTTTTGAGTTGTCATTCTGGATCCTTTATTCGGTTGGTGAAGATGAGTTGATTTTAAAATCATCACTTTCCAATATCTCGCTTGCTCTTTTTGCATCTTCCTCTTTAACTAATATTTTAACCCCTCTTGCTGAATAGTTCCCTGTAATTACACGACCTAAGTTGTCAGAAGAGATGATTGAATCAATTTCATAAATTGCGAGATAATTTTTTATCATCTCAGCTTCAAAACGGTCGTTACATATTTTGATGCAAGTTAATTTGTTGGTCATATTCATCATTAACTCCTTGGATTCTTCAATTTTATTATACAAAAATTAGATAATAATCACAAGACATCGGCATTTTTAGGTGTGAATATTATGCCTACAGAAAAGGTACTGCTGAGGTTATTATTGCAGCCGAATTTGTTTGATGATAACCTGGACAGTCAGGTATGGATTTCGTTCCAGGTAATGCCGTAAGAGTTTTAAGTGTGCGAAATATTTTCTTTAATTAAAAACGACTAAACAAAAAACTTTAACGAAAAAACAAAAACCGAAAATCTCAAAATCACCGAACCGCAACGGCGGTCGGTTTACCCCGTTTTACGGGGCTTGCCTCGATGAAGTCGAAGACGAAATCGGGGGTTGAGGCGCTGGTTAGCTGTTTTATTTAATTTTTTAGTACAGTTACCATTGTTTTATCTCCCTTGTGAGTAAGAACTATACTAAAATCTTCTACACCTTTCCAATTGATAAATGTCATTCCCCGCATACTGTTTTCAGAAAATTCATTACCATATTTTTTGGTTAAAAAATTCTTTGCAGCGCTAAATAATTTTACAGCGTCCTCTTCTTTCTTCTTTGCATTTGCGATTATTTTTCCTTTTTGAGTTCCTTCTGAAGAAAACAAGTAACCAACTTTAATAGAAATAGGATCTAACCAATCATAATACATTACAGCTTTATAATTCATTACTTCCTTTTCTTCAATCTTTTTATCAGCCAAATTGCTTTTAATTGAGGATAAAGTATAAGTAAAGGATTCACTTAGAAATGATTCAAAAGAAAATTGTCCAAAAATATTTGACGTAGA
>JAHJRJ010000193.1 GCA_018830765.1 Bacteroidota bacterium
CATTTGTAATTTGATATTGGTCATTAGTACAACACTCTATACGGAGCTTTCATTGTGATTTATGTTTTAATGCTACAAAATCTAAAATTACCAGTCCTTCTCAATCGAGATCCGTGCGGGCGCTTTCTTCTTCAACTTTTTCTGCACATCTTTCTCTTCATTCTTGAGCGCTTCTAACATTCGTTCAGCATCTTCTTTCGAAATTTGTTGCTTCTGTTGCTGCGCTTTTTGCTGATCTTGTTTCTGCTGTTCCTGCTTCTGTTGTTCTTCTTTCTGCTGATCCCGCTTCTGTTTATCTTGATTTTGTTGGTCTTGCTGTCCGCCTGAGGCGGATTGCTGCTGTTGTTTTAGCAATGCCTTTGCATACTCGAGGTTGTATTTAGTGTCAAAATCTTTTGGATTAATCTTGAGAGAGTTTTTGTATGCTTCGATGCTTTCAGGTAATTTTTGAACTTTTAAAAGCGAATTCCCTAAATTGTGATATGCCTGCGCCTTAGTCTGGTTGTTGGTTTCTTTTGTTGTCGCAATACGGAATTGTTCTGCTGCTTCTTCAAACTTTTCCTGCTTGTATAATGCATCTCCTAAATTAAAGATACCTATATGCGAATCTTTATTCTGTTCCAACGACTTCCGGTAATTCACTTCCGAGTCGGTATATTTGCCGTCTTTATAAAATATATTTCCTTCGCGGATCAGCGACCTTTCAGATTGAGCAAGACCAACTGAGCAGAATAAGAGTATGTATATTATCAGCTTCATTTCTTCACTTCCCCGAACAAATTCATTTTAGCCAACCATTTGTTTTTACGTTCCGAAATAAAAAATTCTATTAGCAATAAAAACAGTGCTATCCCTAAAAAATATTGGAAGCGGTCTTCGTAATCGGTAAATATTTTTGCCTCATATTCTTTCTTTTCCATCGCCTCAATTTCTCTTAGAACAATTTCCAATTCGTCTTGGCGGTTGGTTGAGCGTATAAATTTTCCGTTTCCTGATGCGGCTATTTGTTGGAGCGCCTGTTCGTCTAATTTTGTCATCACAACGTTACCCCCGCGGTCTTTGCGGTAGCCGGTCTGCACATTGTTTTGATAAACGGGTATCGGACTTCCTTGCGACGACCCCATTCCAATAGTGTGCACGATAACCCCGTCTTCAACTGCGTTTTTTGCTTCGCTTATCGCATCGTCCTCGTGGTTTTCGCCGTCGGTAATTACAACGAGCACTTTATACTTTTTTTCTTCCCTCGGGAAGTATTTCATCGCAAGGCGAATCGCAGAGCCGATCGCCGTGCCTTGTATAGGAACGATGTCGGTATCAATTGAGTTCAGGAACAACTTTGCCGCCGAATAATCGGGAGTCAGTGGAAGTTGTAAATAAGCATCGCCGGCAAACACAATCAATCCGATTCTGTCGTTTTTCAGCTTGTCGATTAAACGCGATATCGCTTGTTTTGCGCTCTCCAGCCGGTTTGGTTTTATGTCTTCGGCTTTCATACTGTTGGAAACATCAACAGCGATCATAATGTCAACACCCTCGCGCTTTATTTCTTCTAACTTCGAACCAACCTGTAAATTAGCCAGACCTAAAACCGTAAAAATGAAAGCCGCCGCCAACAAAATAAATTTAACCGAATGTTTGTATTTCGGCGCATCCGGAATCAGAAGTCGTATGAGCGCGATGTTGCCGAACGTTTTCAACGATTTCTGTTTCGACTTCATCGCCCACCAGAAAACTGCAACGAAAGCGGGCACGAGAAACAGCGCGTATAAAAATTCTATGTTCTCGAATCTAACCATATTGTCAATTCAAAAGTAAAAAGTAAAAAGTAAAAATGAAAAATCTAAAATCCCCGCCCGTCCCGAATGTTCGGGACAGTCGGGCGGGTAAAATCTAAAATCTGAAATCTAAAACCTTCACGGATTGCTCCTAAATATAGTGTATCTAAAAAGCAATTCTAACAAAAGAAATAATGCGGCAAACATAGTTGCCGTTTTGAATTCTTCGGAGTGTCGTCTAAATTCGGTTACTTCAATTTTGGTTTTTTCAAGAGTGTCTATCTCTTGATAGATTGCTTTTAATTTTTTATTGTCTGTCGCGCGGAAGTATTTACCGTCGGTCATCTGCGCAATTTTTTGTAAAACTTCTTCGTCAATTTGAACGGGGACGTTCTGATATTGAATCCCGAACGGTGTTTGCACCGGATATGGCGCCATACCGATAGTGCCCACGCCAATCGTGTAAACACGGATTCCAAACGATTGCGCAATTCCCGCAGCCGTCAGTGGGTCGATAAAGCCACGGTTATTCACTCCGTCCGTCAATAATATAATTACTTTACTTTTCGCTTTGCTGTCTTTTAAACGACTCACGGAAGTCGCTAATCCCATCCCGATTGCCGTGCCATCCTCAATCATTCCGCTTTTTACATCTTTTAAAAGATTTTTCACGACTGAATGGTCGGTTGTAAGCGGACATTGCGTAAAACTTTCTCCGGCAAAAATTACCAAACCTATTCTGTCGGTTAGCCTATCGTCTATAAATTCCATCGCGACTTTTTTTGATGCATCAATGCGGTTAGGTTTGAAATCTTCAGCAAGCATACTTCCTGAAATATCCATCGCCAGCACGATATCGATTCCTTCGGTGGTAATGTTTTCGCCGCGTGTTGAAGCTTGCGGACGAGCCAAAGCGAAAACGAGTAGAATGAATGCCAGCACTCTCAATGCGAACAAGAGATGACGAAACCTTTGCCGCCACGACCGCGGAGCAGTCTGAAATCCTTCCAAGCTCGAAACCTGCATCTCGATGTATTGCTGTCGATGACGTTTCCAGTACCAAAAAATAAATACCGGTATTAGTAGAAGAAGGTAGAAAAAATAGGGTGATGCGAATGTAATTCCTATCATTATCTTTTTTCCTCCGTATCCGGTTGCGGTTGCGGAATCGTTCGCTGAACGAATTCGTAAGCAATCTTCAAGCTCAAATCGTTCTCATTCGGTAGTGGTTGAGCTTTTGCAAACTTCACCAAATCGGCGAGTGTGAGCATCTCACGTAAGGAATCGGTTAGGTTACCGTTTAAATTAATCGAATGTAAATCCACTAAAATTTCACCTGTCGTGGATTCCATTGCATTGATGTCAAATCGATTTTCGATATATATACGGATAATATCCGAGAGCTTGCTGTGATACAGTTTAACTTCGCCGCGCTGCCAAAGTTTTTCAGCTTCAAGCGACTGCAACGATTCCAATGCAACTTCGTGCGCGGGTCGTTTAGGCTTGCTGAAGATTTCGATAAAATCTGTTTTCTTCCTCTTTTTAAGATAATATATTAGATAGATGATTAAACCCGCGACTACAATTCCTATTAGATAGGGGAGAAGCTCAGCTAAAGTAATTGGCACGCTCAGCGGAGGCTTGATATCTTTGATTTCTGCTGTCGTGTCCACACCGACGCTGTGCACGCGCACAAGTAACGGAGATGTCGATGCGAAATAATGTGTCGTATCATTTTGCAATGAGTAAACGAAAGTTAACGGCGGAACAATAAAAATCCCTGTATCGAAAGCTGTTATCGTAAAAACGCTTTTCTCAATGATTTTTTGATTTGATTGTGTGCTAACCGGTTGCGTGCGGTTGATAATTTCAAATCCTTCTAACAAATCAGGAATCTGAGGCCAGGTGATTTTAGCGTTTTTCGGATATTCCAGATTGATGTGCAAGTTAACTTGATCACCGATTAGGATGTTGTTCGTGTCAATACGTGCAGAAACAACGACCGGTTGAGCTATTAGCGGAGAGCTAAGAGCGATGAGCAGTGAGCTTAGAGCAATGAGCAAAGAGCAGAGAGTCCCGACTTGTCCCGACTGTGTCGGGACGATGTCGGGATAAACTTCGAGCAGTGAGTCCCGACTCTGTCGGGATAAACTTCGAGCATTGAGCAATATTAACTTTTTTTCATTTTTCATTTTTAATTTTGCATTGTTTAATACTACCATCTCTTCTCTCTAATCCTAAAGAAGTTCATCAGAGGTTGAACGTATGATTGATCTGTGCGGATATTGATGCTGTCAACTGCGCTTTTCCGGAATATTGATTTGTGATTTTCTTCCTTCTGCCGGAACCATTTTGAATAATTGTCTCCCACAGATTTTTTTGAGCTGTCGATTAAAATAACTTCACCCGTTTCGGCATCGAACAAACGCATAAGTCCGACAGCCGGTATTTCTTGTTCTCTTCTATCGTAAAGCCGGATAGCGACTACGTCGTGCTTTTTGCTGGAAATTTTAAGGGCGTCTTCGAATCCTGTATCCATAAAATCGGATATTACGAAAGCGATGCTTCGCTTTTTTATGACACTCGTGAGGTAGCGTAAAACTTCTGCTATGTTTGTTTTATTGTGCAGCGGTTTAAAGTCGAGTAACTCCCTCACAATTCTGAGAATATGTGTTCTGCCTTTTTTGGGTGGAATGAATTTTTCGATGACGTCGCTGAAAAAAATCACACCAACTTTATCGTTATTTTGAATTGCTGAAAATGCCAACACTGCACAAAGCTCGATTGCCAAATCCTTTTTCATCTGGACTGCCGTCCCAAAATTGCCCGAGCCACTCACATCGACAAGCAGCATTACCGTAAGCTCGCGCTCTTCTTCGAATATTTTAACGTATGGATGATTGAAGCGAGCCGTAACATTCCAATCAATTGAGCGGACGTCGTCGCCGATTTGATACTCACGGACTTCGCTGAAAGACATACCACGCCCTTTGAACACGCTGTGGTATTCACCGGAAAAAATTTGGTTAGCCAATCCACGCGTTTTGATTTCTATTTTTCTAACTTTTTTAAGTAACTCAGTCGTTTCCATTTACTTTAAATAATTCTTTGCGTGCTTTGCGATTTTTTTGCGTTCTCTGCGCCTCTACGTTAAATAAATAAAAATCGCAGAGACGCCAAGGTCGCAAAGGATAATAAATTTATTAAGGTACTTCAACTGTGTTTAAAATCTCATTAACAATATCTTCCGAATTTATATTCTCTGCTTCGGCTTCGTAGGTAATTGCTATGCGATGGCGTAGAACGTCGTGGCAGACTGACCGCACGTCTTCGGGAATCACATAACCGCGACGTTTGATGAATGCAAAGGCTTTGGATGCAAGCGCGAGATTGATGCTTGCCCTCGGTGAACCACCATAGCTTATCAACTGTGTAAGTTTATCGAGTTTAAAGTCTTTCGGATTTCTTGTGGCAAATACTATATCCAATATATATTTCTCAATTTTCTCGTCCATATAAACTTCCTGCACGACAGAACGCGCCTTTAAAATGTCGGTTGGATGAACTACCGGTTGTAACTTTGGGAGAGAGTCAGTGATATTTTGGCGCATAATCAGTCGTTCTTCATCTCTGTTCGGATAACTGATTTTTATTTTAAGCATAAATCTATCGACTTGCGCTTCGGGTAGCGGATAAGTGCCTTCTTGTTCAATTGGATTTTGAGTCGCCAGAACGAGAAAAGGTTC
>JAHJRJ010000194.1 GCA_018830765.1 Bacteroidota bacterium
CGTTCTCCGCATTTAATTTTTTAAGCTGAGTTTTGTAACACGAAGAGCACGGAGGTCCAAGCTAAATCTGAGACACGAAGCGTTATGGCGTTGTTTTTTGTTTTAAGCTTATTTTTATTTCACGCAAAGACCGCAAAGGGCTAGGTTAAACCTGAGACACAAAGTTCACAAAGGGTAATATCGAATGTTTTTTGGGTGGAGCTAAGTTAGTTTCAGGTTAAGAGTTTAGAGTAGAGAGCAAAGAGAAACATTTTACATTTTGCAATTTTCATTTTTCATTTTACACTCGCATATGAAGCATCGATCAGAATGGCATTCCGATTTACAGTTACTCACCCATTCCAAATATTCTATCACCCGCATCACCCAAGCCAGGCAGGATGTACCCTTTCTTGTTTAAACCTCTGTCCAGCGATACGACAAAAACCTTCACGTCCGGATGCATCGAATGGAGCGTTTGCACTCCCTCGGGAGAGGCGACTAAACTTACGAAGCGGATGTTTTCGGCTCCCTTCTGTTTTAAGAATGTTACTGCTGCTGCACCGCTTCCACCCGTTGCTAACATCGGGTCGAGTATTAATATCACCGCATTTTTAATGTTTTTAGGAAATTTAAAGTAATAGTCAACAGGTTTTAGAGTTTCCTCGTTCCTGTATAAACCGATGTGACCGACGCGAGCATCGGGTAAATATTCAACAAAACCGCCGACCAATCCCAAACCCGCACGCAAGATTGGGACTAAGATAATATTATCGAGGATGGCATATCCTTTTGCTTTTTCGAGTGGGGTCGAAATCGTATATTTCTTTAGACGTAAATCTTTTGTGACTTCGTAAGCCATTAAACCGGCAACGCGGCGAAGTATTGCTCTGAATTGAAAACTCGGTGTATGTTTATCTCGTAATAACGTTAGATCACGTTTTATTAATGGAATCGGTTTCCCTTCGAAAGATTTATAGTTTCTTCATTACTTGATTTGCTGCGACAAGAATAGGGTCCCACAGAGGCGCGAACGGCGGAGAATAGATTAAATCGGAGTGAGCAAGGTCGTTGATAGTCATTTTATTTTGAATAGCTATTGCCAATGTATTAGCACGCAACGCTGCACCTGCTTCGCCGTAAATGTTAGCTCCAATGATTCGTTTTGATATCTGATCGATTATTAATTTTAGAGTGATCTTTTTATTCCCTGGCATAAATGGAATTTTCGAGTCCGAAACGATCGTTTCCGTTACGATTTTGTAGATTTGTGATGCCTCTGCGGAACTTAAGCCGACTCTTGCGATTTCGAGGTTGAATACTCTAACGGCAACCGAGTAGATTGCACCATCAAATTTTGTATTTCCGCCTGCGGCGTTTTCACCAGCAACTCGACCCGCACGAGCCGCTATAGTTGCTAAAGGTATGTATGACATTTTTCCGTTTACGATGTTCTTCACTTCACAGCAATCACCAGCCGCAAAAATATTGTCGTTGCTTGTGCGTTGTAAGTTATTGACAAATAAGGCGCCTGTTTTTCCTAACCGCAATCCGGCTGTCTTTGCCAAAGCGACATTCGAATCTACACCAATCGCAACTATTACCAAGTCGGTTTCGAATGTTCCCTTATTCGTGATAACATATTCTACTTTTCCTTTTTTGGAAGTAATGAAAGCTTCTGTTTTTACGTTACCGATGAAGTTTACACCGTTCGCTGTTAATTCTTTCAGCACACACTCTCTTGTTTCATCTTCTAAAATTTCCAACGGTAGCGAAAACTGATGTATGAGAGTAACTTCTTTTTCCAACTTACGGAACGCTTCAGCCATCTCGATACCAATGAACCCGCCGCCGATGATAGCGATTTTTTTAGGATTCTCGGTTTGGAGATATTTCAGAATATTTTTTGCATTATCGCGTGAACGAACCGGGAAAACATTTCCTGAGTCTTCACCGGCAATATTCAGTTTTTTGGGTAATGCGCCTGTTGTGATGATTAATTTATCGTAGCTGAATTCTTTAAATTCACTTTTATTCAAATCCCTCACTACTAATTTACGTTTGTTGGGAATTATTTTTTCGACTTTATGAAGAGTTTTAACCGTAACACCTTTTTGGCGGGAAAATTTTTCGGGTGAGAAAATGACTAATTTTTCTTCCTCCTTAATTTCACCGGCGATGAGGTAAGGGATTTCACAAACGCCGTAAGAAATAGTCTCACTCTGTTCAAGCAGTATCACTTCGGCATGAGGATTAAAGCGAGCAGCTTTTGCCGCTGCGCTTGTGCCTGCCGCTATCCCACCTACGACTACAATTTGTCTCTTTTTCATTTACGTTTAAAATTTAAAGTTAACGGTATCCCAACGTAACCGAAATTTTCTCTAATTTTATTTTCTAAAAACCTTATGTAATTTTGTTGGATCAGTTTAGGTTCATTTGCAAAGAAAGAAAATACGGGTGGGTTGGTTTTAACTTGAATTACGTGTTTTATTTTAATCTCCTTCCCCGAAGGCGACGAAGGGGGATTTCTCTTGATAATTTCTAAAAGGGTATTGTTAAGTTTGCTTGTGGACACTCGATGCTGTTGTTGTTGAAATACTTCTTTTGCTAACTCTATAACTTTGAAGATTCGTTGTTTTGTAAGCGCCGACATAAATATAACCGGCGCGTAATCATAAAGTCGCAGCAATGCCTTGAGCGAATTTTCAAACACTTTCGCAGTGTGTTCATCTTTTTCGATTAAGTCCCATTTATTCACACATATAATCATGCCGCGTTTGCGGTCGGCAATCTTTTCGACAATATGCAAATCTTGTTTGTCCATTCCTTGTTTTGCGTCGATCAGAAGTAAGGCTACGTTACAACGTTCGATGCTCTTTATCGTCCGTAATGTGCTGTAAAATTCTATACTCTCTTTTATTTTACTCCGGCGACGTAAACCGGCAGTATCGATTAACAATATTTCTTCACCGTAATATTTTAAGAGTGAATCAATCGGATCACGCGTGGTGCCGGGTATTGCGGTAACTATTGTTCGATTGTAACCTAACAAAGCATTCACGAAAGAAGATTTACCAACGTTCGGTTTACCGACGACTGCAAGTCGAAGTCGTTCATCCTTTTCGGCTATTTCGCGCTTCGGAACTTTTTCAGTTATGAGATCAAGGAAGTCGCCAATTTTTCTTCCGACTAAAGCCGATAGAGAGATTGGCTCTCCAATACCAAGCTGATAGAAAGGCGCGGTTTGGGGTTCTGCCCCGTCGCTGTCAACTTTATTGACTACAAGATGAATGTTCTTATTGGATTTTCGAAGAATTTGAGCTATCTCGAGGTCAAGGTGTGTAACGCCCTCTTTTGCATCACACAAGAAGATAATTGAATTAGCTTCTTCGAGAGCGATTTGGGCATGTTCGCGAATTGCTTGTTCGATGATGTCGGTAGCTTTTGGAATAAAACCACCGGTATCTACAAGTGTAAAAGTTTTACCTGTCCATTCTGTTTCGGCATAATGCCTGTCACGTGTAACGCCTGGAGTCTCGTCCACAATTGCATCGCGCTGTCCGATAATTCTATTGAATAGAGTTGATTTACCGACATTCGGTCTTCCTATTATTGCAACGATGTAATTAGCCATATTTCTCTTTTTGCTATGATATGATAATGAATTTTATGAAATATTACAAAAAGTAGAAATAGAAATTGAAAGGAAAGATGTGTTACTTAAAAATATATTTTAGTATCTGATGTTACGCACGACGATATGTTTTTTTTGAAATATTCCATAAAAATCACATTTTCCCGAAGGGATTCCTTTGGAACACTCCAGACATTTCGTCCCTACGGGACTAATGTTTTATTCAATCCGCCTTAGGCGGATGTAATATTTGTAGAAACAAATAAAGAAAAGGCTTTCAAGCTCCAGAGGAGCGAAATGTTTTCAAAAAAAATCTTGATTTATGCACGTAATGGTATTTGCGTAACATCAGTAATTATTTCGAATTTAGTGCTACTTTTTAGCATACTTCGTAATTTCAGCCATCTGATTTTTAAAAGTTTCGAAACCGACAGATTTACTAATGTAAGCGACAGCGCCTTTAGAAAATGCGAAGTTCAAATCTTCTTCGCGGTCGGATGTGCTGAC
>JAHJRJ010000195.1 GCA_018830765.1 Bacteroidota bacterium
CAGTCTGCCAAATAACACACAGCATCGTTTACGATGCTTTCGACGCTAGCGTCAGTCTTTAGGCTGATGCGAGAAAAAAGGTTCTTTGCTGAAGTGAGGGAAAATCAACTAATATTTTGATTGTTCCTATTTTGATTCCTCACATCACCCTGAACCCCGAATATTTCGGGGTGAAGGGTAACGCTGACGTTGAAAGACTGATAAATCAGTCTTAAGAATATTGATTTTTTTCTTCAGATTCATTACTCATTTGCTCTAAAGTACTGTTGGTCGTACCTGTAGCATGATGTTGTTTTTGGTTTTTAATATAAAATAATATTTTCTTTAAATCTTTTTCAGAAAACGACACTGCTCCGAATCCACCTTGCCATGAAAAATCTTTCGTTATTTTCAGCTCGTGATTAAGGTGATAAGAACTACTACCTTTAATTTTCCCGATCACATCGCTGATGCTTTTACCCGGTGGAATGGTTATTGCAATATGTATGTGATCTTCTGTTCCACCTATACCATATATAAAACATTTTAATTTTCTGGTATACGATTCAATGTGTGCGTAAAGAACGTTTTCTATCTATGGAGAAATTATTTCTTGCCGAAAGGCAGTCAACCACGCCACATGATAATACAATTTGTGATATATCTTGCCCATAGCTTTTTTGTAAATAAATCGTTTGTTTACATCGTTATTACTCGCATTACCCTGAACCCCGAATATTTCGGGGTGAAGGGTAACGCTAATATTAAAAGACTGATAAATCAGTCTGTAAAAAACACCACATAATTTTCGATTCAAAATAGAAATCATCAGTTAATTCCTAGAAATCAAAATTACGCCGCCGTAAGGAAGAATATCTTCTATATACAACTGATTGTTTTTAAGTGTTTTGACAATTTTGTTATTCAGAACATCTTCCCACACTCTAACTTTTTTATCGGGAGTAGGTAGATTTACACTCTGACACTTGTCTGTGTTATTCAATATGACAATTACTTTTTCGTTCTCATAATCTCTTATGAAACCGAATAAATTTTTCTCGTTATCTGTCAAAATAGTTTTATAGCTACCGTGACGAAAAACAGGGTTTTCGTTTCTGATTTTGATAACTTTTTTATAAAAATCAAGCAGAGCAAAATTCCAGTGCAGAGTATCCCATATCATCGTTCTTCTACAGTCAGGGTCTCTACCGCCCATCATACCGATTTCGTCTCCGTAATAAATCATCGGCGCGCCGATGTATGTCATCTGAAGCAGCGCGGATAATTTAGCTTTAGCTGTGTTTCCTTTGGTGAGCGTCAGAAAACGTTCGGTATCGTGGCTGCCTACGAGATTTTGAAGAGCGTATTGGACTTCGGTCGGATATTTCCGTGGAATCGCTAATAGTGAATCGAATTGCTTTGTGTTAAGCTTGTTAAATACAAAATACAGATTCACAGCATCGCGGAAAAGGTAATTCATAACTGCATCAAACTGATCGCCTTTTAACCACGGACTTGCATCTTCCCAGATTTCGCCGACGATGTAGCAATTGGGATTGATTGACTTTACAAGCTTGCGCCACTCGACCCAGAAGCCGTGCGACATCTCATTCGGCACATCCAATCGCCAACCATCGATTCCCATCTCCGTCCACTTGCGAGTAGCATCGAAAAGATATTTTTTAACATCCGGTTCATCAGCCATTAATTTTGGTAATTCACCCAATCCCCACCAAGCTTCATAGTTTGGTTTTGCGGGAGGGAGTTGGACGGGAAAGCTGTGAACTTTAAACCAGTGGAGATATTTAGAGTTTTTCTCATTCTTCACTATATCTTCAAAAGCAAAGAAGTCGGTTCCTGTATGGTTGAAAACTCCGTCGATCACTACTTTTATTCCCCGCTTATGACATTCGTCGATCAATTGTTTGAAAGTTGCGTCGTCGCCGAAATGCGGGTCAATTTTAAAATAATCTTTCGTATGGTATTTATGATTAGAGTTAGATTCGAAAATAGGATTGAAGTAAATAGCATTTACGCCGAGACTTTCTATATAATCGAGTTTATCGATCACACCTTTCAGATCGCCGCCGAAGTAGTTATAATATTTTGGTATGGCGCCCCATACTTCTTTGTTTGCCGGGTCGTTTGTGGTGTCGCCGTTTGCAAATCGTTCAGGAAATATTTGGTAGAAGATCGCATCGGTCAGCCATTCGGGGACATCAACTTTTGAGGGTTGGGAAAAAGATAAAGTGATTAAAAGAATATATAGTGCGAACGATATGGATACTTTTTTCATAATAATCTCATGCGAGTCGAAATATAATAGAGTTGTATAACCAATGTTACGCAAACTAAAAAGTTACATCATTACGCATCGAATCTCCGAAACAAGTTCTGGGCAAGCGTGCAAAATATAATTATTTTTTAAAAAATTGTATAGATAAACGGTGCTAACGCAGAGCCTTGAGTTAGGAAAATTAATCCCCCTAATAAAACTAAAAATAATATTATGGGCGCTAACCACCATTTCTTCCGAACTTTTAAAAAAGTCCACAGCTCAGCTATTATTGAAAATTTACCCATTCGAATATCTAATGTTTATTAAGTTGGCGAAATGAATATAACAAATTTTGATAATAATTCCACATAGAACTTTCTGTTAAGACCAACTTAAAACTGCCTCTCGGATTCTTCCTTATTATTATATGGCTTTTTATCTCGATGGTTCCAATATGTATGTTGCGATTTATTAAATTTCAGGCTTAAAAAATCTTTTCCGAATAATTTTGCGACTAAACCGATGGGAGTCAATATCAAAAAATATAAAACCGATAAAATAATCCTTGTCGATATCCATCCAAGGATTAACGCCAGCGCCATCCATATTTTTTGAATCGGTTTAAGAACTAAGGGGAAGGAAAAAGCCAGTATGATAAGAGAAAATCCTATTGTCAGAAAGTATATAAATGAACCTTTGTCATAGTAAAACAGAATAACGGCTATTATTGACAATACAAATCCAATCGTAATCCCAAACTTTTTTAGGTCCTTCTTCGTGCTTGGAATATTTTTTATTTCTTCTATCAGCATATTCTAATCCAATACAAATTTCTTTCTCCAATCTTCATCTTTTTCAAGCGGTTTCTGGTCGACTTTATTGAGTAGAAAACTTCCCATCAAAAGGTAATCCATATCAGTACGCATAAAACACTTATAGGCATCGTCAGGCGTGCAAACAATCGGTTCTCCTCGAACATTGAAAGAGGTATTCACAATAACAGCACAACCGTACTTTTCGTTGAACTTGGAAATTGTTTGGTGATACAAGGGATTAGTTTCTTTATGGACCGTCTGAATGCGTGCAGAATAATCGATGTGAGTAACAGCAGGAATATCGGAACGGACAACGTTTAGCTTGTCGATTCCAAACAGATTATTTTCCTCATCATTCATCGGTTTTTGTTTTTCTTTTTTTACATCCGCAACTAAAAGCATGTATGGGCTTGGTTTATCAATTTCAAAGTAGTCGCTGACTTTTTCTGATAGAACCGAAGGCGCAAATGGGCGGAAGCTTTCTCTAAATTTGATTTTCAAGTTCATTTTCGATTGCATTTTAGGTGAACGGGCATCGCCGATGATAGTTCTTGAACCCAGCGCGCGCGGGCCAAATTCCATACGCCCTTGGAACCAACCTATAACCTTTTCTTCATTTATTAAATCCGCTATCTTGTCCGGGATTTCTTCCGGCGATAACTTGGAGGATAGTATAGAATTATTTTCTAAATAAACGAGAATTTCTTCATCAATATATTCCGGTCCAAGATATGAACCTTTCTGAAAATCTGTTTTACCATCAGTAAATCTTTTATTATCTAAATACTGATACCAAACAAATAATGCAGCACCTAAAGCACCGCCGGCATCTCCGGCAGCAGGTTGAATCCAAATATCTTCAAAAGGCCCTTTGCGAAGTATTTTCCCATTTGAAACACAATTTAACGCAACCCCACCGGCAAGACATAATTTTTTTTGTAATGTTTCTTTGTATATTTGTCTTCCCATTCTCAACATAATTTCTTCAGTGACTTCCTGAACCGAGCAGGCTAAATCCATTTCTTTCTGTGTTAGCTTTGATTCCGGTTTTCTTGGCTTGCCGCCAAATAATCTATGAAATTTATCATTCGTCATGGTCAAACCGACACAGTAATTAAAATAATCCATATTTAATTTAAAGGATCCATCCGTTTTCAGATCTATTAATTCCGACAAAATCAAATCTTTGTATTTAGGTTCACCGTAAGGTGCAAGACCCATAACTTTATATTCACCCGAATTTACTTTGAAACCAGTGTAATATGTGAAAGCCGAATATAATAAACCAATTGAGTGCGGAAATTTTATGTCGGCAAAAATTTCGAGTTTGTTATTTTTCCCGATGCCGTAACTTGTAGTTGTCCATTCGCCTACGCCGTCTAAAGTAAGAAAAGCTGCCTCGTTGAAAGGTGACGGATAAAACGCTGAAGCAGCGTGTGACTCGTGGTGTTCCGGAAAAATTACTATTCCTTCGAAATCAAGTTTTTCTTTAA
>JAHJRJ010000196.1 GCA_018830765.1 Bacteroidota bacterium
AAGTTTTTTGGAAAAGTCAACCGGGTTCACACCTTTTGCTTTAAAATCAGCTTTGATTTTCTTATCATTCGCTACAACCTCTTCAAGTGTTTCCTTCGACCATATAAAGAGATTCTGATATTTTTCAAAAAATTCTTTTGTAGCTTTTTCTATGTTAAAAGCTTCTTCGAGTTCCGCAAGTGTTGGATTATGTTTGTCACTTTCAATGATCGGTGCGAGCTTGCTCTGTGCAGTATGGCTTGCTTCGTATATACCGACAAGGAAAGACCAGCGTTTTGCAGGCGTAAATTCTTCCTTAACTTTCACTTTACCATTTTTACTCTGCTCAAAGCGGTAGTCCATCTTTACAAGAGAGAAGCGCCAGTCTTCTCCATTTGGAGATACGTAAGCAACAAGAGCTGCATCTTTCAATTCGCCACCCCGGCTGCCATTCAAATAACGGGCAATAAAATTCCTTTGCATAGTGCGGGCGCGTTCAATGGAAGTCTCTTTTTTAAGTTTTACAATAAGAATATCAATCTTATTATCACCGTCGGAATATTTTCCAATACGCTCCAGCGTGCTAATATATTGCTCATAAGAATCAGGAATGATATTTCCACTATAAGGATGTTTATGTTCAATCTGTTCCCTTTTTAGTTTGAGAAGATTAATGGTAAAATTGATAAATCTTTCCTTATCAAAAGGATTTTCAAAAGTCTCTTTAACAAGTTGCTGTGCTTGTGTCTTATCCATAATTATTTGTTCTTTAAGCGTTTGATGCGTTTAGATTTTTTCAAGTAATTCTGTTTCGTTACAATTGACCTGCCGAGTTTCTTTTCTAATTCCTTTCTTGCATTTCCTGCAATATTCCCTCCGGCTTTTGCATCTACCTTTAATTTGGGAACACCAAGTGAATCTTCAGTGCGATGGATCTCAGTCGTTGCACGTTCTCCCAACATTGTGAAAATCAATTCAAGGTCATCCATGTGGTCGCGGAGGTTTTCCCGTTTTAATTTCTTCAGTTTTTTATACTGCGACGGTGTAACCCCAAAAGTTGCTTTCGAAATTTCGGAGGTTAAAATTTCATAATCTTTTTTTTCTCCGGCTCCACGTTTTTGCCACTCGTCTGTAAGTTCTTCTCTGATGGCAATCCCACGCATCCGTTTTTCTATCCAATCATCGGGATAACCTTTGAGTTTGTAGAGCGTTCTTGTCCGTTTTGTGGCTAATTCAGGGTTTTCAATTTCTTGCACACGTTCGTAGCCGACTTTAGCCAACCAGCGTTTGAATGGTTCAGCTTTGGGTGAAGGGATAGATTGTATGATACGGAAAATGCCTTCTGTATTCGAGCAATCCGTCTCGTATTTTTTGCCATCAGAAGCCTCTAATTTCAGTCCGTGACAAAATGTCACGACCTCACTTCCTTCTTCTTTTAATCTTTGTTTTAACTTTCTCCAATATGCTCCAGCATCAACGCTATCCGTAAGAGCCTCGCATACATCTACAACCGAGAACCACCATTCATTATTAAATAAGGTTCTACGAATTTTGTTGCCTTTAAAAATTGCAATTTTTGTTGTTTCCATATCAATTTCCTGTGAAGTATAAAGATAAAATTACTTCTCTTTTACCAAATGCGGACGGTTTATTTTCAGCGTAATGGCTTTCTAATAACCGTTGTGGAATGTGATTCTGTAGAGTCGCCAAAACTTTAAATGGATTTTTTAAATCTTGCTTTAGGTCGTCCAGAGCTTTGAGCGTTTCTTTAGATGTTTGCTTTGGCAAACCGCCTTCCTCAAGTTGGGTAAAAACTTTTTTTAGATATAGCTCTTGCTCGTCAGTAAACTGTTGTGTATTCTTAAGAGTTGCTTTCAATATTCTTAAAATTTGTGCAGCACTGTCGCGCCCACGTTTATACTGTGGCTCGATTGCTTCTTCTGTTGTAGCAAATAAAAATGCCTCTTTGTTTTTATCTAAAAGATCGTAGAATATTTCAGGTAATTTCTGCTTCTTTTCGTCTTGATTACTCTCGAGCAATTTAGCAGCAGATAGAAAATCAAGCTCGTTGGCTTCCTCAATATTTTGAGCGATGAAAAATTTCTGCAATTTATCTCGTCTAAAATAGGTCAAAACCGATTCTCTGTAACTCCCATTCATTTTCGCCGTCCGTGCCTTTTTTGGCAATCGTTTTATCTTTTCAAAAACATCAGGGTGTTTATCACGAATGTTCTTGATTATATGCAGGTATTTTAATTCGCTCTCGCCTGTTTCATCTTCACCTGTTACTGTCTGTTTTGAGATTAATCTATTGAATAACTCGTGCGAGCCAACAGGCTCGCCTTCTGTAAGAAGTGCCGCATCGCCGCCAAGAAGTGTTAAGAAAGCATTAATTTTAGCTTCGGCTACTTCTCTTAATTGAATCTCATCGTTTGATTGTTTTGTAGGGAAGAAGTTGAATGTAAAAATTTTATCGAACTTGGTGTCCACACGATTAATACGTCCTACTCTCTGCATCATTCTTGTTGGATTCCAGGGTATATCATAATTAATTACAACATTAGAGCGGTGCAGGTTAACTCCTTCGGACATAACCTCCGTAGAAACTAATATGCGGTAGTCGTCTTTTGGGTGTCGTACTTTGGCATCAAAATTTTCCATCACTTTGTCGCGTACAGATTCACCTGAGCTGCCCGTAAAGCAAAGTATTGAGTCCGGGAATTTATTATTTATATTTTTTGATAAATATTCGGCAGTTTCTTTTGATTCGGTAAATACGATGAGCTTGTTCTTTTTCAAAAGAGGATTATTTTCAAGTTCAGACAGAAATTTTATAATCTTTGGGTCACGATCAACCTGTTGCCATAGTGACTTAATTTGTTTTAGAATATCAAGGTCGTTTTGTAAATCTCTTATAAAATCCTCAGTAAATTCATTGCTTGAATACTTTTCGGCTTTGCCTTCGTCAATTAGTCTTTGTATTGCTTCATCGTCATCGTTTTCTAACAATTCAAAAATTTTGTAAGTGTATTTTTTGCTTACATAAACATTGCCTTTTTCAAATTCTTTTATATACATGTCGTATGAATATATAAACCTATCCACCGAGTTTCTGAATGCAAAGAAACTGCTTTCCAATCTTTTAACCAGAAGTGTTTTCATGAACTTGCCCATGTTGCTCTGACTCAGCTCTATCGCTTGACGATCCTTAAGTTCTCCTATGTAATAGAGTAAGGGTTTATAACGTGCATATATTATTTTATTAGCAACAAGCTTAATAGTGCTGTCGAATATTTCATCTTCTAAATTATTAAGTTCATAAAATAAGGGGTCAGGTTTTTCAACTTCTGGAAATTTGAGATTTTGTTTTTCCAAATCTTCTGCAAAATATTTTGTAACCTCTGACCTTGTACGTCTTACCATCAAATACTTTAATACTTTTTCACGTATTTCTTTTGCGTTTTCCTTTACTATTTTTAGATATTCTTCATAATCCTTTTGCCGGTCAACTTGCTTTAATTTTCTATCAAGATTGTTGAAGAATCTTTCTAAATCGGGAAGATATGGAATTGTGCTTTTTCTTGCTTTCTGGAAAAGTTTAATTTGACTTAAAATATCTTTGGGAGAATTGTTATAGGGTGTTGCCGTTACAAGAATTACCCGCTTGCCTCGACATATTTCAGCAAGTTTTTCATAAGAAATTGTTGTTTCGGTACGGAAACGATGTGCTTCATCTATTACGATGTTTGTGAACTTTTCAGTTCCTCGCTCAATAATATCCTCAAGCTTTCCTAAAGATTCATATTCGGCGTGGACTCTAAAATCCAAGAAAACATTGGGCCAAGAGCCAGGATTTGTTTTATCAAGCAAAACAGGCGGCGCAATTACAAGCGTTCTTCCATCAAGCTGACCAGCTAACATTGCAGATACGTAAGTTTTGCCAAGCCCAACTACATCAGAAATAAAAACTCCACCATATTCTTCTAATATCTTTTTTGCATTCAAAACTGCTTGTTCTTGATACTCTAACTTCATAAATTCCTGAGGAATGTATTTTAAAAATACTTCAGCCGTTCTGCTTAATTCATCTTTAAAATATTCATACAAGAATTTAAGATAAAGTTCATAAGGGGTTATGTTTTGATTTAACCAGGTTTTATTATCAATTGTTTGTATATATTTTTCACTTACATCAACCGAGTCTCTCCAGAGTTCATCAAATTTTTGTTTAGCAAACTCATAATCAGCACGGTTTTTTAATTCAACATTAAACTCAAGGTTGTCGATCAATCCTGCTTGTGTGAAATTGCTTGAACCTGTAATAACGCGGCCGACGTCTCTATCATCTTCAACAAACGTCATTATATACAGTTTTGCATGAATATTTTGGGTGGGGTATGCTCTAATTTCTAACTTTTTACTTTGAAGCCACTCGGTAAATTTTATTATTCCTTTTTCAACTTTTTGATTATCGTCCGAATCCTCCAATTCTTTCTCCACAGCATTTTCGAATTCTTGTTTCGTTTCGGCATGAGAGAATTGAAATGATTGTTGTTCTTCTTTCTTGGATTTCTCAATCAAATCGTAAACTTCTCGGTTTGTATTTATTCCAATTAGAATTCTGATTTTTTCTGTGTCTTCTAACGACTCATAAATTGAGTGAAACCCACTAGTATAAAAATATCCAACAAGGCAATCAAAAAGTTGAGTGTCCTTGATTAACACCTCAAACCTATTTTTAAGGTTCTGATTTTCTTCGTTTGTTATAAAAGTAAGGTCGGTCGGATTATTCATGTGCTTTTTTCTTTTTATATAAAAATCCATTAGCTAATAACCTCATTAAGCAATATTTTGTTAAAATATAAAAATATTTACACGATAATCAAAAAATTCCCTGACAATTAATAGCAACAATTCCGGTATAAGAACGTGACAATACAAACAAAACTGGAGTTCACATGAAATACAATTATCGCAAAGTCACCTGGCGATTCCAGGAAGCCAAAGAAAACCTGCTATCTGTTATAATAAGATCACCACAAGACCAAGTCAGAGAACATCTAATAATATTCTTGGCTCAGCTCATCCAATAGAGTTACGGGGTTTGAAGTTGTTACTGAGGGGTAAGCTAAATTATAACCTGTTCCATCGCTGTAAGATCCTTTGGTGTCATCTACAGTTATTAAATTCCTAACACGGCTTGATATCCAGGTAAATCCAAGAATCCATGTCCACTGATGTTAAAAGCTATCACCTTCTTTTC
>JAHJRJ010000197.1 GCA_018830765.1 Bacteroidota bacterium
TAGCCATATCCCATCAACGGCTTTTTTGTTTTATTATGTTAATAAAAATTTATATAAATTCCAAGAATTTAAAAAAACTATTTTAAGCTTTTCCATTATTATTGTTCAGTATATCAAACGGTTTGTGATTGGTATCGTTCACCATATTAGACGATATTCGTCCGTCACCTGACGGATTCGTCATTCGATGCCTGCCCGCTGATAGAGCTATAAAATTGGCGGGCAGGAAGGATACACAAAGGTCACAGAGGTGTTTTACTTGCCGTTAATATTTCCTACTAACTTACTCCAATAATATCTTTACCTATTTTTTCCCTATCATACTTGATTATTTCCATTTCCGGCGTTTTTATCCATTTAATATTATCTAAATAGTCTAAATTAAAATTAAGAATTTTCTCAGCAACAATCGGTGGGAAAATACCCGCAGCTTTGGATGTAGCACTTTTAAATATTTCTTTCCAATCCGGCGAATAATTCTTCCATATATATAGGATATCAACAAAATCCTTCGGCTCATCTCTGTCAATTATTGCTGTGATTTTGTTACTTAATATATTATAGATGTTATCGACTTTTGAAAACAACTCGAATGTTTTGAGTTCCCCAAAATGATATGGTACGTCATTAATAAATTCCATTTTAATACTAATATCTTCATAGTGCAGTTGTGATCTAAAATATTTTTCCGATTTAATTAAAACTTCAAATTCAAATTCTTGTTCTTTTAAAAGCACATTAATAATTTCTGATAAATCGTTGTCGAAAGTCGGACTCATATTTTGGAAAAAGTCTAAATCATCTGAGTATCTGTGATGCAGATAAAACCGACTTAGAGCAGTGCCTCCCGTCAGATAAAAACCAGTTTTAGCTGAGTCAATCAATGCTAATATTCTATCTTGCAGTGGATACAGATTCTTGTTGTAATAATCTTTTAACAACTTTTAATCCTTTAACAATTTTTTCATCACTTATATTTTCCAATAACTTTTCATTTAATATCTGGGTTAATAAATTAACTGGGACTAACTTAATAAAATCATACCAATTTAAATATGTAATCATTCGGATGATAAGTTTTTCGCGGTCTAAAAATCCGAGACGGGTTATTTTTCCGTATAGGAGGTCAATTAATTCTTCTTCTGAAAAATCGTAATCCCAGAATACACTACTTATTTTTTTACTTTTTGTTGTCATTTACAAAATCAATATACAAAATATTCCAGAACATCTCTAATTTTTCGTGTTCCTTCGTGTTCCTTCGTGAAAAATTCTATACGAAGTTGATAGAACACGGATCCGCCTTTGGCGGAATTTGCACAGATTATTCTATCCGTGTTAATCCGCTAAATCTGTGTGTATCCCTGCCTGCGGCAGGCAGGCGTGTGCTATATTCGTCTACGAAACTGTCCGAGAACCGTCATTCTGAACTTGCCTGCCCACCGTTCAATTCTACGAACCGTCGGTTCGTCCTGCGTACTCGTAGAGTTATTCGATATTCGTCCGCCATAGGCGGATTCAATATTCAATATACATCTCATAACTAAAACTTATGAGTAAACGTCAGGTTCTTGCATACAGGAAAATATCCCTACCTTTTTTTCCAATACCCTCTTCGTCAAGGTTCAGGTATTTTTTTTTCAACGCTTCTTTTTTCAGTCGCTTTGCGAAATGATAAAGTTGTAACGAAAGATTTAGTTTTTTCTCTGCCTTCATAAGTGAGAATAATTCTTTTTGAATGTCTTGCATATTCTTTTCCCTACTATATCGTTTATCGTCATTGCCTACTCTACGAGTCCGTTCTACGAATCTACGATTCGTAGAATCGTGGATAGGACGGCAACCGTTCCACGAATCAACGATTCGTATCTACGATACCGTAGGTAGAATCGTAGATAGGTTGAGCGTTCATTATTCAGCGTTCAATATTCATTAACAAAAATCGTGGAAGCTGCGTTGAACGAATTAACAATAAGTCTCACCTTCCACGTTTCTCCGCGTTCTCGTATATTAATTTTATTTCACGCAAAGGACACAAATCATTTATAATTTGTTATTTGTCATTTTACTAATAAAAACTTCTCAACTTCACATATTCTCCGGTTCTCCGTTTCGCCGACTCATATCTCACATCCCTCATCGCATTTCAACCCCGTTCTACGGGGTCAACCCTCTATCTTCCTCAATGTTGAGCTTTCAACTTCTATCGATATGGCTTGTTTGATTTCTTCTAATAAAATTACCACTCGTGACGCGCCGCGTCGCTCGGTATAGGTTCCTTTTATTCCTTTGAATACACCCGAAATCACTTCTACTTGATCGCCGGTTTTGAACGGTATGGTTTCTACCTCAATTCTTTCCGGTTCGGTTATAACTATCCTAAGCGAGTTAATTTCGTCTTCGCTTATTTTAGCAAGCCTGCCTCGAAAATTTACGCAATTAACTATGGCTGGACTTTGGCATATGCTAAGCCGGTCTCGTTCATCAACTTTTGCAAAAAAGTAGTTTTTAAAGAGGGGTACTTCACTTTTTATATTCCTCCCCCGGTATATCTGGATGGTTTTGATAGTAGGCAGAAATACTTCGATGTTTTGTGAAGAGATATATTCTTCGGCTTTATTCTCGAAGTTACTCATAGTAAAAAATACACGCCAGATACGTATTTTTTCTTGCAGCATAATTCCTAAAATGTATTTTCTGAAACACGATTAAACAGCCTACGGCCACGTCGAACGACATGGTCGTCGAAAATGGCTAAATTTAATGGATTCCAATTTTACTATCACACCTCGGCTTTTTAATACTCTCGCAAATCAGTTGAGAATCCAACCACTGTTATTGTAGTCGGATACGAAAAACACTTTCATCATTTTATAAGCCAATTTTACCTAATTTTTATTAAACATAAAAAAAATGAATATGAAATGCAAGCCTTTTTCAAGAATTGAGAATTTCTATTTTTTCTGTAGGTCTGGCTTCGTCTATGAAGTTATTCTTTCCGGTTCTAAAAGTAATCGCGTGAATCGGCTGCTTGCTTGTTCCTCTACCTAAAGTATTTTATTTGTTATTTAGATTTCGATCTCGATTCCATCGTTACGGAATGGAACATAAAGCGGGAACAACAGAAGATATATCCATAACTCACTCCGTCTCTTCACATCCTTTTGTAGAATCTACAAAATCAATATTACAAAAAATTCGTCTCAAAAGAATTTAAACGAATAATCCATTTCTCATAATGTCTTTATAACTCATTATATCTAAAATACTTATGACAGAAGAATGAATGAATCGAGTGTCCTATTTCAGAAAAAATATTATTGGCA
>JAHJRJ010000198.1 GCA_018830765.1 Bacteroidota bacterium
ACTGTGGGAGAAGTAGGTTTTATCGTTACTTTCTTTGCCGTCCCGAAGGCATTCGGGACGGGATCGAAGAAAACTTGAATGCCGGTTATTCGATATTCATTTTAGTTTTCCATCTTCCATGTGAAGGACACGATTCGACTTGCCGGCTAACTTTTCGTTATGTGTTACAATCACGAACGTTTGTTTATTATTCTTATTCAAGTCCTCAATCAAGTTGAACAATTCATTTGCAGATGTAGAATCGAGATTACCGGTTAGCTCATCTGCAAATACTACACGTGGTTGGTTTACGACAGCGCGGGCAATGGCTACACGTTGTTGTTCTCCGCCGGACAGCTCACTGGGTCTGTGCGATAATCTTCCCGACAAACCCACGTTTGTTAGATATTTGCGGGCTTCTTCCTCGGCTTTTTTATAAGATTTACCCAAAATCATTTGCGGTATTGCCACGTTTTCGAGTGCGGTAAATTCAGGCAAGAGGTGATGGAATTGGAACACAAACCCTACCTCCCTCGAACGCAAGCCCGCGAGTTCATCATCATCCAAACGTGAGATATTTTCCGTTCCCCAAAAAACATCGCCTGCAGTTGGCCTGTCAAGCCCACCCAATATATGCAGTAACGTGCTTTTACCCGCACCCGATGCACCGATGATTGAAACAAGCTCGCCCTCGAAGATCGATATATCGATCCCTCTCAATACGTGTAATCTCGCTTCTACTTTTTTATTAAAGCTGAAATATTTGTGGATGTTTGTACAACTCAATATCAAATTTTTATTATTCATGTCATTCCCATCTTATAGATTCTATCGGGACGATTTTCGATGCCCGCTTTGCCGGATAGTATGATGCGATAAAGCTCAACAACATAGAAGCTACAGCAACGGTGAAAAAGTCAATTATATGTATCTCAACCGGTATCGCCGGAATAATATAAACAGATGGATCCAGCGGAAACAAATGGTAAGTTTGTTGCAAAAATATCAACAACAAGCCGAGACCGATCCCTAAAGCAGTCCCAACAGCGCCTATTAATAATCCCTCAAACATAAATATTTTTACAATGCTTTTTTGCGTAGCACCCATTGATTGAAGAACACCGATATCTCTGCGCTTTTCGATTACAGTCATCATCAACGAGCCGAGCATGTTGAAGCTCGCAACTAAAATTATTAAACTCAAAAGAATATAAGCAACCCAACGCTCAATCTGCATCATAGAATAAAGGTCGGCGTGTAAATCATACCAAGTAAAGATATCGATATTACCGGAAATTTTCTTCAACAATTCTGCTTTAACATTGTTCGATTGATTAATGTTTGAAAGGCGCACTTCAATACCGGTGAAAATATTTTGTTTTTCGAAAATACGTTCTGCCACAGCTAACGATATGAATGCATAGTGTCCATCATATTCCTTGTTATTCGATTCGTAAATCCCCGCCACTTTGAAGCGGTAAGTCGTAGGTTGACTAAACGGCGTAATCGCACCGCTGAATGCGTATGGACTAACAACCGCAACTTCATCACCAACGATTGCTCCAAGCCGGTCAGCTAAAGTCAATCCCAAAACTATCGAACCGACGTCGTGCGATTCTTTCAGTTCAAATTTTCCCAGGACAATTTTCTCTTTTACTCCGGATACTTCTCCCACTTTTTCATCGTCAACACCTTTAATAAAAACGACTTTGTTAGCGGTGCTTGAAATAATCATCCCTTTACCAGAAATAAAAGGTGAGTAACCGGTTACAGATTTTTCCTTCGATAAAATTGATACGATAGTTTTATATGATGAAAGATCGATTCCCCCTTTTTGTTCTATTCGAATGTGAGGGTCGAAACCGACCAAAATAGAAGTTACTATACCCGTAAACCCGTTAAATACCGACAATACAATGAGTAATGCAGCAACACCGACCGTAATTCCGGTAATTGAGACAAAACTAATTATCGTGATAAACTGAACTTTCCGCTTTGAAGCGAGATAACGGCGAGCTATAAAAGTTTCGAATTTCATTAACGGAACCTCAAAGTAGTTACAGGGTCGAGTTTTGCTGCCGCTCTTGATGGTATGATTGAAGACAGCAAACATAGTACTATTACGACTATACTAACTAATACGAAGTTTTCCCATCGCAAGAGAATTGGAACGGTGCTCATAAAATATATATCCGACGGGAGAGAAAAGAATTGAAACTCCATTTGAAGAAAACACAAAATGAAAGCTAAAATATTTCCTACAACGACTCCGACGGAAGCTATAAAACCTCCTTGAATCAGGAAAATATTTTGAATTCCCTTACTACTTGCTCCAATCGATTTTAACGAACCGATTTCTTGCGTGCGTTCTAATACTACCATCAGTAAGGTTCCGATGATATTTACGGTTGCTACAATGATGATGAGACCTAAAAGAATAGGCGCCGGCTTTTTCTGAAGGTCGATCCAAGCGAACAAGTTTCTATAAAGTTGTGCGGCAGTTAGCGCGTAATGTGGGTAGCCGAGTAATGTTTGAATTTCAGATGCAATAAACGATGCGTTCGGAAGAGAATCAACTAACACGTCATATCCCGAAACGCCATCGCCAAGCCCGAATAATTTCTGCGCTTGGGCAAGTTTGGTATATGCGTATATGTCGTCATACTCTGCCATTCCCGATTCGAAAATTCCGGCTACCCGAAACACTGCAGCCTTCGGTTGAAAGTTTGTTCCCCCTTTCGGCAAACCGAACACAATCACCTTATCGCCGATGGTAACGTTCAGTTTACGGGCAAGTTTTTTTCCAATTACAATTTCGGAAGAATCCTTTTTTCTATCAAGATACTCTCCCTCTTTCATATAACTATATATCTTGCTTATGTCGTTGCGGACGTCAATTCCTTTTAAAAATATTCCGTCAACGTTATCTCCCGCACAAATCATTGCCTCTTTCGCCACATACGGCGCTATTCCAGATATACCTCTTACCTGTGCTTTCACCATCTCGATAGAATTTTGATGATCTGGAAGCGGTTGACCTTGAAATCCTTGTACTTGTATATGTGTCATGAATCCGAAAACTTTTTCTTTAATCTCTTTTTCGAATCCTGCCAATATCGAAAGAGTAATGATCAGTGCAGCCGTTCCGAGTGCAACGCCAGCAATCGAGAAACCGGTAATAAACGAGATAAAACCCGACCTCCGGTTAGAAGAAATGTAGCGCTTGGCTATGAACCACTCGAAAGACATTTTAGATTTTAGATTTTGGATTTTAGATTTTGGATTTTTGCGCCATAGGCGCATCCGCTCTACAAGTCGAGTCGTCGACCTTCGGCGGAAGATTTTAGTTTGAAAATACTCTGTGCTCTGTGCTCTACACTCTACGCTTATTGCTCACCGCTCACTGCTCAAATAAAGTATAAGAACACACCGGTCAATACAATGACACCGCCGGCGAGTGCGTGTGAAAATTTTTCGGCAAAATCATGCTTAATCAATTGAATGCCGGCGTAACCCAACAAACTCTGCCCGACCATCATAATCAGCGTTACGAGTCCGAACATGATTGAGACAGTCGCAATGCCCGACCAACCGTAAGCAGTGCCTAAGAACATTAATGGAATCAGAGGTTCACACGGACCCAAAACAAAAACCGCAAAGAGAGTCCAAAGTGTTACAACTTTTTTTGTTGATAATTCCGAAGAATGGTGGTGATGGTGCCGTGCGTGTTTTAATCCCCAGAGCGCATAAGCAATACCGAATCCGATGAGTAAATATATTCCGATTTCGCCGCGAGTCGCTTCAACACCTTGGAGTTTAATCGATGCAACCCCAGCCAAAATGCCGATGGCACCGAGAATGATTGACGAACCGACATGTCCCAAACCGGAAACGAAAGCTACAAACGAAAGTTTAGGTTTGGACCACTTTTGAGCTTTGCCTATCATTACAAACGGCAGCCAGTGGTCTGGCGCAAATGCGTGGACAACTGCGATAGAAACTGTTGCGATAATTAATGTTGAAAAAGAGTCTGCCATCTGGATTTATTTTATTTGTCCGAACTCCATTAAATAACCTTTGATAAATTCATCGATGTCGCCATCCATCACAGCTTGCACGTTACTTGTTTCAACATCAGTGCGGTGGTCTTTAACCATATTGTAAGGATGGAAAACGTAAGAACGGATTTGACTTCCCCACTCGATTTTTTTCTTGGTGCTTTCAATCGCACTAAGACGCGCCTCTTCTTCTTCTTTCCTTAATTGATAGAGCCGCGATTTCAACATCTTCATGGCATGTTCGCGATTTTGGAATTGGGAGCGCTCTTGCTGACAAGCCACGACTACACCCGACGGGATGTGCCGGATTCGCACTGCGGTTTCAACCTTGTTCACATTTTGACCGCCCTTTCCGCCAGCACGGTAAGTGTCGAATTCCAAATCGGCAGGGTTGATTTCGATTTCAATATCGTCTTCGATTTCCGGATAAACGAAAACAGACACGAACGAAGTATGTCTTCGCGCATTTGAATCGAACGGAGAAATACGGACAAGACGATGCACACCGCTTTCAGCTTTCAGATGACCGAATGCGTAAGGACCTTGAACTTCGATAGTTGCGCTTTTAAT
>JAHJRJ010000026.1 GCA_018830765.1 Bacteroidota bacterium
ACACGGACATTCGCGCGGCGTGATTGAAATGACAAAACGCTTGAAGAAAAAATTTCCCGGAACGGAAATCATTGCCGGTAATGTGGGTACTAAGGAAGCGACAAAGGAATTAATTCAAGCGGGCGCCGATGCAGTCAAAGTCGGTATTGGACCGGGTTCGATATGCACAACACGAGTTGTAGCAGGTGTAGGTGTTCCACAAATTACTGCGATATATGAATGCGTGAAGGAAGCTGCAAAATCAAAAATCCCAATCATTGCTGACGGTGGAATTAAGCAAACCGGAGATATTGCGAAAGCAATCGCAGCCGGTGCCGACGCTGTGATGATCGGAGGAATGTTTGCAGGCGTCGAAGAAAGTCCCGGCGAAAAAATTATTTATGAAGGTAGAAGTTATAAACTTTATCGCGGAATGGGTTCTATCAGTGCAATGCAAAAGGGAAGTAAAGACAGATATTTTCAAGACGTCGAAGACGACATCCAAAAACTTGTTCCCGAAGGTATCGAGGGAAGAGTTCCATATAAAGGTTCTCTCGCCGATATTGTTTATCAGATGGTCGGAGGTCTTAAATCCGCTATGGGATATTGCGGTGCCCAAAACATAAAAGAGATGAAAACACTTACTCAATTTGTACGTATGACCGGTTCAGGTTTGCGCGAAAGCCATCCGCACGACGTTGCCATCACAAAAGAGTCACCAAACTATAGGATTTAAACAGATGCCGACTAATCGTATTGTAAAAATCAAAAATAAACTGACAGAGAATAAATTAGATGCTTTTTTAATTACTTTCCCGCCTCATATCCGTTATGTGAGTGGCTTTGCAGGAACTTCTTGTATTTGTTTTATCACGAAGAGAAATAAATTCCTCCTAATCGACGAACGATATTCTGTACAAGCCAAAAATCAAGCTCATGGGTGGAAAATACTTGTTGCGGAGGATTCTTTATTCGAAGGTCTAAAGAAGTATAATCTGATACGTTCTGATTGGAAAGTTGGCGTTGACGGAAATAATATAGTTTTGACACAGTATAAATCTCTTAAAAAGTTATTTCCCGAAACTCATTTTTATCCAAAGGTTGGTTTTATCGAAGAATTTACCTCAATTAAAGACAAGACGGAAATTGCGAAGATTAAAAAAGCAGTCGGAATCACTGATCGTGTTTTTGAAAAAATTTTGGAATACATCAAGCCGGGTATGTATGAATCTGAAATTGCTGTAGAGATAACTTATCTTCATCGTAAGTACGGTGCCGCCGGTGATGCGTTTAAACCGATCGTTACTTCCGGAGTCAATGGCGCAATGCCGCACGCAAGCACATCCGAAAAAAAGATTAAAAATGGGGAAATGGTCACCCTCGATTTTGGTTGTACGGTTGACGGATATAACAGCGATTTGACCAGAACTGTGTTTGTCGGCAAACCAAAATCTTTCGCTTTGAAACTATACAAAATAGTAGCAGAAGCACAAAAACACGCTATTGGTGCTGCAAAACCGGGTATCTCGGCTCGAGAACTTGATGCTGTTGCTCGTAACTTAATACGCGGTGCTGGGTATGGGGATTATTTTACGCATTCGCTCGGTCACGGTATCGGACTGCAGGTGCACGAGCCTCCCAGAGTTTCAGCGAAGAACAAAGTCGTTTTACAGGAAGGCAATGTTATTACAATTGAGCCGGGTATTTATATCCCCGGATTTGGTGGCGTTAGAATCGAAGACGACGTTGTGATAAGAAATGGTGATGCAGAGATACTAAATAAAGCGATAAAAGAACCGATTGTGATATAAAAAAAATGATGTGCGATGTGCGATATGAGTCGTGAGTCTTGGGTCGGGAGTTGTAGGTCGTGATTAGAACTCACCGCTCAGTGCTCACAGCTCGAAGTTTATCCCGACAGAGTCGGGACTCTATGCTCTGTGCTCAAAGTTTAAGCAATGGATATCAACAAAAAATAAGTTAAATGTTAGAAACCAAAAATACACGTAATGTTTTAATCATCGCTTACTATTTTCCTCCAATGGGATTAAGCGGTGTTCAACGGACACAAAAGTTTGTAAAATATTTGCCGCAATTCGGATGGAAGCCGACTGTCATTACCGTGACACCGACTGGTTATCTTGCTGAAGACTACACGCTCTTAGATGAGTTAAAAAATGTTGAGGCAGAAATTATTCGAGTGGGTTCGCTCGACCTGAACAGGTTTTTCAAGAAAAAGGGGGTTGTCCGAATGCCGTCCGAAAGAGTCCGCAAAACTCTTTCTTTTGTCAGTGACATCTTCTTTGTTCCCGATAATAAAATCGGATGGAAAGGGAAAGTGCTAAAAAAAGTATCAGAGCTTTTCGAATCAAAAAAAATCGATATTATATTTGCCACTTCTCCTCCGTACACAGATTTTTTAATAGGCATGGAGTTACACAAGAAGTATAAAATCCCACTCGTTATAGATTATCGCGATGTTTGGCACGAGTATCCGTTCAAAGTGTATCCGACTCCATTGCATAAATACTTTAATTACAAGCTTGAAAAACAGGTATTGCACAATGCGGGGAAAATCATTACCACAAACCGAAAGGTGAAAGAACTGCTTTTATCCCGCTACAAATTTTTAAATTACAACGACGTTCATATAATACATCAAGGATTTGACCCGGCAGATTTCGAAGAAAATATACCGGCACCGCGTTCACCTTTGAATAAAATGCGAATTACTCACGCTGGCGTTTTTTACGGCGAGAGAACTCCAAAGTATTTCTTTCAGGCATTGAATAAACTTTTCAAGCAAAATCCATCCCTTCAGAATAAAATAGAAGTCCTTTTTATAGGAAACTTCCGGAAAGAAGATAAAAAACTAATCGACCAATATAATCTTGGTGGAGTTGTGTCAGTTCTGGGATATCTCGACCATCAAAAAACAATTCAATATTTAATGTCGTCCGATTTGTTCTGGCTGATGATCGAAAACGACGTACAATCTCCCGGTAAGGTTTACGAGTACATCGGGGCGCGTAAACCGATACTCGCGAATATCCCCGAAGGCTTCGTTAAGCAAACCATTTTGGAAATTGATGGTAATGTTGCACTACCTCCACAAGATGTTGACGAAACTGCAATAGCGATAAAAAGGTTTTATGAGAAATTTGAAAAAGGAGAAAAACCCTTAGTGAACAGCGAGATAGTCGAACGGTATAATAGAATTACACTTACTGACGAGCTTTCTAATATTTTCGGATTTCTAACGGAGAGATAAGATGAATGTTTTAGTCATAGGTTCGGGTGGACGTGAACACGCTCTTGTTTGGAAGATTACACAGAGCAAGCTTGTCTCCAAAATATTCTGTGCCCCGGGAAATGCGGGTATCGCCGAATTAGCATGTCTTGTTGAGATAAAACAAACAAACATCCCTGAATTGATTAAGTTCGTCAAAGACAACAAGATTGATCTAACGGTAGTGGGACCTGAACAACCGCTGATTGATGGTATTGTTGATGCTTTCGAATCGGAACGATTGATGATATTCGGGCCTTCAAAGCAGGCTGCGGAGTTAGAGGGAAGTAAAGTATTTGCAAAAAATTTTATGTCCCGCAATAATATCCCTACTGCGAATTTCAGGTCTTTCGAATTTGAAGAGAGGTTTGAGGCGGAACGTTATATTAACGAGGTTCCTGCCCCAATTGTTATAAAAGCGGACGGATTAGCGGCAGGAAAGGGCGTCACTGTTTGTGAGTCGAAAGAAACAGCTTTAGACATACTTGATGAAATGTTCACGAAAAAATCTTTCGGTAAAGCAGGTGAAAAAATTGTAATCGAAGATTTTATGATAGGCGAAGAATTATCCATTCTCGTTGTTTCCGACGGAAAAGATTTTGTCGTCCTTCCGCCCGCTCAAGACCACAAACGAGTTTTGGATGGCGACCTCGGAAAAAACACTGGCGGTATGGGTGCCTACGCTCCCACACCATTTCTCGACGAAAAAATGTTGGGAAAAATTAAATGCACAATTATTAAACCGACAGTTTACGGAATGGCAAAAGAAGGAAAGCCCTTTAAAGGTTGTCTCTACTTCGGTCTAATGTTGACTCAAACTGGACCGAGAGTTGTCGAATACAACTGCCGCTTCGGCGACCCCGAAACACAAGTTATTCTCCCGTTAATCGAGAATGATTTGGTAGAACTGATGCTGGCTTCAATAAGGGGTGAGATATCTAGAATAAAAATCAAAATAAAACCGGTGTCTGCAGTTTGTGTTGTGCTCACATCTCGCGGTTACCCCGATTCGTACGAAGTAGGTAAACCGATTTTCGGATTCGACAAAGTTATTAACATTCCCGGTTTATATATCTTTCATTCCGGAACAAAAAAAGAAAACGATACAATTCTTACTGCCGGCGGACGTGTTCTCGGCGTTACTGCGGTTGGAAATTTAGATAATTTAGAAGAAACAATTATGACAGCATACCGAAACATTGAGCATATTACTTTCGACGGCGCATATTATAGAAGCGATATCGGTAAGAAGGGGTTGGGAAGTAATTGAGAAGATGAGTATGAAAGAATGATGTCCGATATTCGATGTGCGATATGAGCAACTCACTACTCACCGCTCAACACTCTTTGCTCGTAGTTTATCCCGCCATCCCGAATCCCGAATGCTTTCGGGACGGGACGGGACTCTTAGCTCATATTTCAGATTTACCAAAATATTTCATAAATTTAACCATCTCTGTAAACAGATATTCATTTAACGAAAGGAAAAAATTGAAAATATTAGTAACAGGCGGGGCGGGGTTTATCGGCTCACACATAACAGATGCATACATAAATGCAGGACACTCAGTCGTTATCATCGATGATTTGTCTATGGGAGTACAAGCGAATATCAACCCCAAAGCAAAATTTTATCAGATAGATATACGTGATGCAGCAGTAAAAGATATTTTTGAGCGGGGAAAATTCGATGTTGTAAATCATCACGCGGCGCAGGTGGATGTGCGAAAATCAGTTGACGATCCGATGTTCGATGCATCCGTGAACATCATTGGCGTTCTCAATTTGTTAGAGAATTGCAAAGCTTCCGGTGTGATGAAATTTATCTTTGCATCAACAGGTGGAGCAATTTACGGTGAACCCCGTTTACGGGGTGAACAGGATTATTTCCCGGCAGATGAAAATCACCCTGTCCGTCCGCTATCGCCTTATGGAATCACAAAATTAGCTACCGAAAAATACTTATTTTATTATGAACAAATATTTAATTTACCGTATATCGTATTGCGTTATGCAAATGTTTATGGTCCGCGTCAAAACCCTCATGGCGAAGCAGGCGTCGTTGCAATCTTCGCAAAAAAAATGTTGGAGGGTGGTCAACCTCATATTAACGGCGATGGTAAACAAACACGAGATTACGTCTTCGTAGGTGATGTTGTTCGTGCAAACTTGCTCGCGCTCGATTATAATAAATCCGAGATCTTTAACATTGGAACCGGCATTGAAACCGACGTTAACATACTTTTTAATAGAATCAAGATACTTACAAAATCCGCTTGTGACGAACTCCACCTCCCCCCAAAAAAGGGGGAACAACTCCGCAGCGTTTTGGATGCATCAAAAATCAAAAAAGTACTCGGATGGACTCCGCAGGTAGCGTTGGACGGCGGCTTAAAACTCACTGTGGAATTTTTTAAAAACAAAATTAATGGAAAATAAAAACGAAATAAGTAAGAGAGTACTTTCCGGCGAACGTATCGCAGTTGCTCGCGCGATTACACTTGTTGAAAATGAAGACGCATGGTCGATAAAAATTCTTGAAGATATTTATTCGGCAACCGGGCGTGCATATCGAGTAGGAATAACCGGACCTCCCGGCGCAGGTAAAAGCACAATCACTAACAAACTCGCCGCAGCTTATCGTAAACAAAATTTAAAAGTAGGAATTATCGCAGTTGACCCAACGAGTCCGTTCACAGGCGGGGCTTTACTTGGTGACCGCGTTCGTATGACCGAAGTTGAAATGGATGGAAATGTTTTTATTCGCAGTATGGCATCGCGTGGGAGTTTGGGGGGCTTGAGCAAAAAAGCAACAGAAGCTGCCGATATTTTAGATGCCGCAGGTTATGATATAATTTTAATGGAAACCGTGGGAGTCGGTCAATCTGAGTTGGATATAGCTGGAGCAGTCGATACAACCATAGTTGTGCTTGTCCCTGAATCCGGCGATTCTATACAAGCAATGAAAGCTGGCTTGATGGAAATCGCCGACTTCTTTGTGTTAAACAAATCAGACCGCGCCGGTGCTGACCAAGCTGTAATGTCTATAAAAATGATCTTAAATTTCAAGCCAAAGAAAAATGGTTGGCAAGCCGACGTTATCCAAACAGTTGCAAGCGAAGGAAAAGGGATTGATAAAATTGTAGAAACTATTTATCTTCATAGAAAATATTTGGAAGATTCAAATAAGCTGAACGACAAAAGACAAAAACGAATGGTCAATCGCATCCAGGAACTCGTAAAAGAAAAACTACACTTCGAATTTTGGGATGAGACACGTGAAAATTTTTTACAATTGAATATAGAAAATGTAGTCCGCAAAGAATTAACCCCTTACGATTTAGCTGAAAAATTACTGCAGAATTTTAAGGAATAATATTTTCCCTTGCGTTCTTCACGCGCTTTGCGTGCGATAATTCTGTTTTCTTGCTCTTAAGGAAAATATGAAATAAATTTCAAATCGTAATTATGCCTGAACAACAAAATATCGAACATAAACAAACCTGGCACGATGATTATCTGAAGTGGGTTTGCGGGTTCGCCAATGCTCAAGGTGGCACAATTTATATCGGAAAGGATGATGATGGCAGGGTTGTTGGCGTTGCCGATTACCTGCAATTGATGAATGAAATTCCCAACAAAATCCGGAACATGATGGGAATTATCGCGGATGTGAATTTACACGAAGGAAAAGATCACCATTTTATTGAAATAATCATCCCCCCTTATTCAGTTCCTATTTCTTTAAGAGGCAGGTACTATTACAGAAGTGGTAGCACAAAACAGGAACTAACGGGTGCTTCCCTTAATGAATTCCTCATCAAAAAATCTGGTAAAACCTGGGACGAAATAATCGAACCACGGGCTACGCCGAATGACATCGACGAGCAAAGCATAAAAATTTATCTGAGCGCATCTGAAAAGGCTGGTCGGCTTCCGGAATACGATGGACTTTCGCTACCTGACTTGTTAGAAAAATTACGTTTAACAGAAGACAGTCAATTGAAAAGGGCAACCATTATATTATTTGGGAAAGAGCCAGGAAAGTTTTATCCAAATACTTTTGTGAAAATTGGTAGATTTGGAAAGGATGATGCCGATATAAAATTTCAGGAAGTGGAAGAGGGGAATTTATTCTCTCTGCTTTCGGCTGTCTTGAATCAGCTTAACCATAAGTTTCTTACTAAACCCATTGACTTTGAGGGAATGCACCGCATCGAAAAAGGTGAATATCCTGTTGCTGCAATACGTGAAATGCTACTTAATGCATTAGTCCATCGCAGTTATATGGGAGCCCCTATCCAAATACGTGTATACGATGATAAAATAAGTATATGGAATGAGGGTTTCTTACCGGAAGGGTTAACATTGGACGCATTAAAGCGACCTCATCCCTCGAGACCGAGAAATCCGATAATTGCAGATGTCTGTTTCAAAGGCGGATATATTGATGCGTGGGGACGCGGCACAATAAAAATTCTTGATAGTTGTAAAACTGCTGAACTTCCAGAGCCTGAAATGAAAGAACAAGACGGTGGCTTTTTAATAACACTTTTCAAAGACATTTTTACTGAAAAATATCTTGTAGCACTTGGACTGAATGCAAGGCAGGTGAAAGCGGTATTATTCGTAAAAGAAAAAGGACAAATCACTAACAAAGATTATCAGGAATTGTTTGAGGTCGCAAGAATTACTGCTACTCGTGACCTGACAAAATTGGTTGAAAAAGGTCTCCTGAGGTCTTCAGAAACAAAGGGGGCCGGTTCATTCTATCGATTATCGATTGCATCATAATTGCATCAATTGCATCATCATAGCTTCATTTTATATATTTTCTAAAAAAATAATTGGCTGCTAATTGGCTTTTTATAAACGTTTTTCTTGCTCTTCAGGAAAAAATCTTATAAATTCAGAATAAATTTAAAGGAATCAAGCGTATGAATTCAACCGAACAAACCATCCCAACATTTGAAATAACTGAAAACCAAAAAATGGTCCAACAGCTTGCCCGCGATTTTGCCGAAAAAGAAATCAAACCCGTTATAATGAAGTACGACGAATCACAAGAGTTTCCGCTTGACATCGTCCGGAAGATGAGCGAATTGGGATTTATGGGAATCATTTTTCCAGAAGAATATGGAGGCGCAGGTTTTGGTTATCTTGAATATGTTACCATCATTGAGGAGATTTCTAAAGCCGACCCTTCGATGGGTTTAACAATCGCTGCACATAATAGCTTGTGTACAAACCATATCTACACATTCGGAAACGAACAGCAAAAGAAAAAATATCTTCCGGATTTATGTTCGGGAAAAAAGATTGGAGCTTGGGCGCTAACTGAGCCAACCTCGGGCAGCGATGCAGGCAGTATGCGAACTACTGCTATGAGAGACGGCAATTACTATATCCTCAATGGCAGCAAAAACTTTATCACTCACGGTTCTGTCGGTAAAGTTACTGTAGTTTTAGCTATCACGGATAAATCGAAAGGTAAAAAAGGAATTTCTGCATTCATAGTCGACAACGACACACCCGGATTTATCGTCAACAAAAAAGAAAACAAGCTCGGTATGCGCTCAAGCGATACAACCGCGCTTGCATTCGATAATTGCGCTGTTCCGATAGAGAACTTAATCGGCGAAGAATGCAAAGGTTTCCATCAAGCGCTAACGATTTTAGACGGCGGACGGATTAGTATTGCAGCAAATGCGCTCGGAATAGCGCAGGGTGCATTCGATGCAAGTTTGAAGTATTCAAAAGAGCGGCAGCAATTCGGAAAACCGATTTCAGAGTTTCAAGCTATTCAATGGAAACTTTCTGAGATGGCAACACAAATTGAAGCTGCAAGGTTGCTGACTTACAGGGCTGCATTTCTTAAAAACAAAGGTGATGAAATTATCAAAGAATCCTCGATGGCGAAGTATTACGCAAGTGAGGTTGCAGTGATGGTAACAAACGAAGCGGTTCAAATCCACGGTGGATATGGATTTACTAAAGATTTTATCGTAGAGAAATTTTATCGCGATGTTAAACTTGTAACTATTGGAGAAGGGACATCGGAGATACAGAAGTTGGTGATATCGAGGGAGTTGTTGCGGATATAATAACTTCAACATTCATTATTCGATACCCGTCCGCCGAATCCTATTTTAGAGGAGAAGGTGGATTCGTTATTCAAACAGCATAAAATAATGAACAAAGAATAACGAATTGTTTGAATAATTCGAAATAATTATGGATATTTCTAAAAACAATTCGGTAAACTTAAATAAATAAAAAATTGGTTGGGGACGCTAATCAGAAATCAAAGGAAAATACCTACTAAAGAAACAGAATCTGCAGAATTTAAAAAATCTCTTGCTGAAAGATCGGAAATTCTTGAATGCGTATCGGCTTTTGCAAACACTAAAGGGGGGAGAATTTATATAGGAGTAGAACCCTCAGGTAAAATTATCGGTGTAGAAATTGGCAATAATACAATCGAAAATCTTGCAAATGAAATAAAACAAAATACGGATCCAAAAGTATTCCCATCTATCGAAGTTCTAAAAGTAAAATCAAAGGATATCATTTCCTTGTTTGTCCCTGAATATCCATCGAAACCGGTATGGGCAAAAGATAAAGTATTTATAAGAGTTGGGCGAACAAATCAAAAAGCATCAGCAGACACCATTGGGCATTTTATCAAAGATCAACACGCTATCAAATGGGATAAAACATTATTCTCCAAAGCTTCAATAAAAGATATCTCTCAAAATAAAATTAAACTATTTATTGAGAAAGCATCAGTTGAACGAAATACAGTATTCGAAGGAACCATAAATATAAAAAACATTTTGCAATCCTTGAATCTGATTGAAAACAATTCACTCACGAATGCATCTATTCTCTTATTTAGCAAGAATCCTCAAAG
>JAHJRJ010000027.1 GCA_018830765.1 Bacteroidota bacterium
CTACTACAAATATAAGGGCAAGAAGCACAGCTAATACGATAGTATTCCTTAATGCATATGGCACGTTACCCTCCTATTAATGTTTTTCAATTTTTTATTATTCAGATTTTTTTTCAAAAATAGCCGGACTCTGTATCACATCTTTTTCTTTAGGTACTAACAGTTCGTATGAATATACGGTTTTTTCTCGAATCTCTTTTTGAAGCGCTTGTTTAAGTACGGTGTTATCGAATAGTTTGGTAATTTTCGGTATTCGCGACCTATAAATTGAAAAACCTGCGACACTCATATTTCCTTCTTGGATGGATTTCAGCTCCGTTATCCAGAGAGAATTAATGTTTTCTACTCCATCCGAGATTTTTTCAATCATTCTTGACCATCTATCGTAACCCGGCACAACGGTATCATAAACCGCCAGAGCTAACCTATAACGCCCGAGCTGCTCATCGAGGTCAGAGATTTTGGTAGCTAAATTCCTATTCTCCTCTAGTTGAGTCTGTTTTTGAGCTAATACTTCTGCATGCTTCGAGAGCGAGGTTTGTAATTTCATTATCTGCCACGTAAAATATAATGTACTTATGAATATCAAGATCAACAAGCTATAGCCATACCAACCTAACTTGAAGGCGCGTTGTCCTTCTCTGATAAATTCAGGTAGTAGGTTTGTTTGATAGAAAGCGGGATTCGACTCGTCTAATAATTTCCAAGCTGTAGCTATCGCCACTGCATACTCGGGAATCTGTTCTTGAAGCTCGGTCGGTAAATTGCTCGAATCGAGATACGGCGTGCGTAGATATTGTATGTCAACTTCGGGCAGCGGGTCTTTTAAGAACTCGTCGAAAGCTATTCTTCTGCTTTCGCCAGCAAGTAGTATTCGGTCGATTCGCGGAATTCCGAGGTTGTCTTGTTCCAATAGTAAACGGCTATAAACGGTGTTTCGGATGTTTATAGAATCGTAACCTTCGCCTAAGACGGGAGCGAAATGGAAGAACTCCGACCCTTTAAGAAATATAAGGCGTGTGAACTCTACGCCGATATAAACAATTACGCTGATCTCATCGGGAGCGAAACCGTAATTAGCGCGAGAAAGGTTTATTAAAGAAATATCGGCGGTATCTATAAGAGGAATTCTTGGGATACGATTATTCAGGAAAGATTTAATCTCTTCGATTGAACGATAAAGACTAATTCCATCTTCTCGTACGGCACAGACCAAATTCCGGTCTGCCGAATAAAATACGTCTACAGCATCGGGTGCAGGTTGAACTGCGCGGACTTTTTTTAGCTCGTCAATAATTCGCTTTTTTAACTTCGAACCTTTTAGTCCGAAGTCACTCTCTATAGTATGGTAATAAATGCTTGGCTCAGAGATGGAGTACCCGAGCGTATAACTTGTAGGTTTATACTGAGCGAGGAGCCCCAACAAAATGGCGTTATTGTCGTCGCCGGCAGATGATTTCTCAGTGCCTGTAGGAATAGCGAAAGTATCGGTCGAGGTTTCGAAACTATCAGCTTCACCCAGATCTTTTAGCTGTCGTTCTTCAAGCTTGGTAATAAGGGATGCCGACCTGAGTTCGTCGATGACAACTTCTTTGCCCTTTTTTGAAAGTTTAGCAAATTTAATTTCGAGGCCATCAACAAAAAGGCCGATAGCACTTTTTTTACCACCAATCAATGTCGCCATATATCAAAGCCCCTTTCATATTAGGTCGCCCTGCGGTACAAGGTTCAGAATTTGTTGTAGCCGGCGTTTATTGTTTGCAAAATTCATTGCATTTTCTAAAGAAATCCGTTTTGCGAGATATAGTCGTTTTAAATCTTGTTCCATCGTTATCATTCCTTGTTCACCCGACTCCGACATCATCTGATATATTTCACTCGTGTTGTTGTTCTTTATAGCTGCTTTTACGGAAGGATTTGCAACCAACACCTCCTTCGCTAAAACTCTTTTACCGTCCAAGCTCGGTATCAGTTTTTGAGAAATCACACATTTTAACACATCTGCAAGCCGGTTTCTCACGCGTTCTTGTTCGTTTGGATGCACTTCTCCGATTATGCGGTCGATGCTTTCCACCGCCGACGAAGTGTGAAGTGTTGAAAAAACTTTGTGCCCGCTGTCTGTTATTTCAAGCGCAGTCATAATAGTATCAGGGTCGCGCATTTCCCCGATTACGATAATATCGGGATCCTGCCGCAACGACTGTACGGCGCCTTCTTTAAACGAATGTACATCGCGCCCAATCTCTCTATGTCTGACTATACATTTATCCGATTTATGAACGTACTCGACCGGCGATGCAATGATTACTATGTGACCATCAACTGAATGATTGTTTGCATCTATAATCGTGTCGAGGGTCGAACTCTTTCCCGACCCCGTTATACCTGTAACGAGTATCAATCCTTCTTTAGTATGTAACAGGCTTAAAATTTTTGTAACGTTAGGATGTAGGTCGAGACCTTTATAAGGACGCACGACTACATTGATGGCGCGCATGTTTAAAGCGAGTTGGTCTAAATCGAAATAAGTATCGGCTCGGAAACGAAGCATCTGTCCGTTGTGCATTATTGTATAAGAGAAATCCAAATTTCGATTTTCGAAAAGGAATTGTCTTTGCCGCTCGAGCAATATCGTGAGAATAAGAAGATTTATTTCGTCGAAAGTAAAAGACCCTTGTGATAATTCAGGCTTTTTACTTCCAAATACTCTATACCAAACTTTACCTTGAGATCCGAAACCTCCAAGGTCAATATCAGATGCTGATATGTCAGCCATTCTTAAAAGGAAGCTATCAAAGAGTCGTTTGATTAAAACTCTTTCTTCCTGACTTTGTCGGCTTACCAAATCACCGATAAGCATCATACGCTCAGCACCATAAGCGGTGTCAGGTATATTTTGAGCAATCTGTTTTAATATTACTTTAGCTTCTTCCACCAAGTCCTATGATTATTTGTGTGTTAATATA
>JAHJRJ010000199.1 GCA_018830765.1 Bacteroidota bacterium
CATAATTTTTCTTAAAAAAGCAGGCTTATCGGAATTTGATTTATTTATTCTCTCTCGATTATCTTCATTAAATGACCGATGAATCAAAGGATTTATATCGAATCCACCCTTGCGTATAACCGTCGGCTCTTCATACTTCTGTATCTCTTGAATACCCGATGGTATCCTTTCTATTATTTTAGGGTCTTTTTTCGGCTGTCTGACAGAGCCAGTCCCACGTTTATTAAACCCCGTAGCGATTACAGTAACCATAATATCGTCGCCGAAGCTCTCATCAACAACAGCTCCCATAATCATGTTGGCGTCTTCGCCCGCAGCTTCTTTAATAACGCTGACAGCTTCATCGAATTCAACCGCCGACATATTTGGTCCGCCCGAAACGTTGACAAGCACACCTTGAGCGCCGGCTATCGAAACACCGTCGAGCAGCGGACTGGAGATAGCTTCCTGAGCGGCTTCGATTGCTCGGTTTTCTCCGCTTGCTCTTCCACTTCCCATAAGAGCGTCACCCATCTCACGCATCACTGTTCTGACGTCTGCAAAATCGACGTTGATGTAGCCGGGAATAGTAATCAATTCGGAAATCCCGCGTGTTGCGTTATGCAAAATTTCGTTCGCTTTTTCAAAGGCGACTGTAAGCGGTGTATTCCTTTCGACGATAGATAACAGTTTTTGATTAGGTATTACTATTAACGTATCAACGTGTTTTTTTAATTCTTCAATACCCGCGTCCGCGAAAGCCATTCGTTGTTTGCCTTCACAATTAAACGGTTTTGTAACAATACCGACAACTAAAGCGCCATTGGTTCGGGCAATATTAGCCACGATAGGGGCGCCGCCAGTTCCTGTGCCACCGCCCATTCCAGCAGTTACAAAAACCATATCGCTGCCGGCTAATGCGCGTGCTATCTCTTCCCTGTCTTCTTCGATAGCGCGATGTCCGATCGTAGGATCGCCGCCCGCACCCAATCCGCGGGTTAAGTTTTTACCGACTTGAATTTTATTCTGAGCTTTGTTTCTCTCGAGTGCTTGTAAATCGGTGTTGATTGCAAAGAAATCAACGCCTTGCAAACCCAAATCAATCATGCTGCTGATAGCGTTTCCACCACCGCCGCCGACACCGACTATCCGGAGTTTTGCCCCGCGATCTGATAAATTGTCAAGTTCTATCACTTTTGTATCTCCTTATGTTGTTAATTATTGATCATTCATTAAATACTCGTCCGTCCATCCGTCCATAAGTTTGGACGGATTTGGACGGATTTTCTTACATTTCCTTAAACCATTCGGACATTTTCTTGAGAATGTTATGTATGGATTTTCTTTTTCTTCCGTTTCGAGGTATACGGAATATATCTTCTCTATTTCGTAGTCCGTATAACACTAAACCTACACTCGTTGCATAAATCGGGTTTTCTACTTCGCGAACAAGTCCCGCCTTGAAACCCGACGGGATTCCGATTTTTACCGGCATCCCTAAAACTTCGCGTGCTAATTCGGCAGTGCCTTTTATCAAAGAACCACCACCCGTAAGCACTATACCGGCAGAGAGATGCTTTGATGAACCGGAACGTTTAATCTCTAATAATGCAATCTCTAAAATTTCCTCCATACGCGGTTGAATTATTTGTGCAACCAATCGTTTATTCACTTCAATGGGGGGCCTGCCGCCGATTCCGGGTAATATAATAGCTCCGTCGTCAACAACACTTGGAACATAAGCGAAACCGTGTTGGCATTTTAATTTCTCGGCTTGCTCGGTAAGAATGCCGAGAACTTTACGCAAGTCGTTCGTTACTTGATTACCAGCGATAGGAATTACTGCGGTATGACGGATTGTACGATCTTCGAAAACTGCTAAATCGGTTGTTCCTCCGCCAACGTCTAACAGTGCAATTCCAACTTCTTTTTCTTCTTCGTCAAGTACCGAATAGCTCGACGCTAACGGTTCGAGAACAATATCGTGAATCTGAAGCCCCGCTCTCTCGACACACTTGTATATATTTTGAGCAGCAGATATTAAACCGGTAATGATATGCACGTTCGCTTCTAACCGTACACCCGACATACCGACAGGATCTTTTACTCCGTCCTGACCGTCAATAATAAACTCTTGTGGGATTACGTGTATAATTTTTCTGTCTGCCGGTAATGCAACGCGTTTTGTATCTTCAATCAATCTATTTACATCCGACTTCGTTATATCGTTTTCCGGGTTACTGATTGCTATTACGCCGCGGCTCTGAAAACTTTTTATATGCTCGCCCGCAATGCCAACAATTACAGATTGTATTTTTATTCCGGAGCGGGATTCAGCTTCCGCGATCGAACTATTAATCGACCTTACAGTTTTCTCGATGTTGGTTACCACGCCTCGCGTTATCCCATCGGACGGACTTAATCCAACACCTAAAATATTGATATTATCCTGTTCATCAATTTTTGCTACTACGGCACATACTTTTGTTGTGCCGATATCAAGACCCACTAAAATATCATTTTCCATTTCTATCCTTTTCAAATCATTGTTTCTAAAGATTTTTTTACTTCTTCTGGTTTCCATCTCACAACAACCTGGTCGTTAAATCGTACGTCAACCGACTCTAAATTACCCGCACCTTTTGGGATAACGAACTGTCTCCAGAACGTTGACAGCAGTTGAAGTTTTTTATTGTATTGTTCCCTTCCGATGTTTATGGGAATTCCATAATCGGAAGTGTAAATAAATATATCGCGTCCGTGGTTTAAATTTATCTCCGATATCAAATAGTATAAATCTTCATCCACATCCAACGATGATGTCAAAATCGAAAGGGCAATAGTTACATCAGCGGACGGAACTTTGTCACCCGCGACAAATGCAAGCCCCGAACTATTCGGGGCAAGCATATTTGTTCCATAACCGGAGATGACCGGCAGGTCGAGTATTACATTCGATTGAATTTTCGAAAGTAAAACTCCTTCACTGTCGATATACCAAGTTTTACCTAAATTCAGGTTGGCTATCGGGCGACGCTCTCTAACGTCTATATGTACAACTCCGTTCATCTTCCTTGTAATAATCACTTCTTTTATATATTTCTGAACCAACAAACGATTCCGCACCGAGTCCAACGATACATCATAAAATCCGTCACCGACTTTTATTCCCGCAAGTTTCAGGATTTCATTTTCATTCACCATGTATTCATTTTCAACTTCGATATTTTCAATAGATAATATTTTTTTCCATTGATGCGCAAAACCGCATATCGTTAAAAATGACACTAATGTAAATACGAATACAATTATATATACTGTTCTTTGATTCATTCGCTTTTGCCGAAACCTAAAAGTTTTAACTCTAATTCGAGATAGACATCGAATTTTTGTTCAACAATTTCTTTGCAAGTTTGAATCAGACCGAGAACATCTTCAGCTTTTGCGTTTCCTAAATTCACGATGAAATTTGCGTGTTTTTCTGAAATTTGTGCGTTCCCGATTCGTAAACCTTTCAAGTCGGCATCTTCGATTAATTTTGCCGCATAATTACCGGGAGGATTTTTGAATACACTACCAGAATTCGGATAGTTCAAAGGTTGCGTGAGATTTCGTTTCTGCAAATATTCGATACGAGTTTTCTGCATCTCATCAATATTCCCGTCTGGTAATTCGAATACAGCGCTTATAATTATGTCATTTAAAAATGCCGAAGTCCGGTATGCGAAATTCGCATCCTGTTTTTTGACTCGTATTAGTTTGCCGTTGCGAACAACTTCGACATCTACGATGTAATCCGAGATTTCATATTTGTACGCGCTTGCATTCATCACTATCGCACCGCCTATCGTCCCCGGAATCCCCGCCAACTTCTCGACGCCTTGCTTACCGTTCTGAATACAAAAGTCAACGAACCGCGCAAGCATAACACCCGATTCTACTTCTACTAATCCGTCAACTAGTTTAATTTGTTTTAGTCCTTGTTCAAAATTTATCACTATTTCCCTGATACCCGCATCGCTTACCAGTATATTGCTTCCATTTCCGATGACAGAATAATCTATCCCATTTTGCTGTAGATATACTGATAAATTAATTGCATCTCCTTTATCAGAGGGCAGCAGAAGTAAATCAGCCGGACCACCTATCTTAATAGAGGTGTGCTTGTTCAGCGGTTCGTTGACTAGTATTTCGCCTTTAAAAAATTGTTTTATATCAGCAATCGAAATCATCAGAATGTATTATTTTTTTTCTTTCATTTTATTTAAAAATTCGTTTGCGAACTTCGTAATATCACCCGCGCCCATCGTTATCACGATATCGCCGCGTTTTACAATTTTCAACAGATAATCGGAAACATTTTTCTTATCTTGAACATAATGAACTTCTTTATGTCCGAATTGTTTTGCTGCGTTAGCAATCAGCTCGCCCGTAACGCCTTGTATCGGTTCTTCGCGAGCGGGATATACGTCAGTAACTACCAGAACGTCGGCGAGTAAAAACGACTTACCGAAATCTTCATAAAAATCTCTTGTGCGGGAGTAGAGATGCGGCTGAAACACGCATACTACACGTCTTCGCCATCCCGACTTTACACCTGACAAAGTCGCTTTACATTCCGTCGGATGATGGGCATAATCGTCATAAACAGTTATTCCGTTAACTTCACCTTTCTTATCCCATCTTCGATATACGCCTGTAAATTTTTCGATGCCGGATTTTACTTTTTCGAATGGAATATTTAATTCCAATCCGACTGCGATTGCGGCAAGTGCGTTAAGCACGTTATGCTTGCCGGCAGTTTGAAGCGTGATTTGTCCGAGTTCAATATTTTCTTTTATTAGAGTAAACTTCGACGTATCCTCTTTATAAAAAATTTCTGCCGCCTGTAAGTCGGCTTGCGGGTTTAATCCGTATGTGATAATTTTTTTGTGCGACATTTGAAGCATTATGTCTTGAAGAGCCGGCTCATCGAGACATAATACAACAAAACCGTAGAATGGCACTTTTGTCGCAAACTGCACGAATGCACTTTTTATATCTTCTAAATCACGATAACAATCGAGATGGTCAGTTTCTAAAGTAGTCAGTACGGCAATTGTCGGAGCGATTGACAAGAACGACCTGTCAAATTCGTCAGCTTCTACTACGATGTAGTCACCTTTACCAAGCCGGGCGTTCGACCCGCCGAATCCGTGCAGCATACCACCCACAATTACTGTGGGGTCAAGCCCGCCTTCCAACAACACTAGGCTAATCATCGAAGTGGTGGTTGTTTTACCGTGAGTACCGGCAATACCGATTCCGTATTTCAAGCGCATAACCTCTGCAAGCATTTCTGCCCTGCGGATTATCGGGATTTTCCGCCGCTTTGCCTCGATAACTTCCGGATTATCGAAAGTCACTGCCGACGAGTACACCAGAGCGTCAACATCGTCTTTGATATTTTGAGGAGAATGACCTTCAAATATTTCTGCGCCGAGATTTTGCAGCCGGTCTGTAACTTCGCTTAACGCTTTGTCTGAACCGCTCACTTTAAAATTTTGATCGAGTAGGATTTCGGCAATACCGCTCATACCGATTCCACCGATTCCGACAAAGTGTATTTTCTTTATGGATGAAAACATAATATTATTCCATATCTCCAAATTTTATGTCTCGCATTTTTCTTTGTGGTACTTTTTTTCCTATTTCGTGAATTAGCTGGAGGAGTTCTTTTTGATGTTCATACCTACCGATACGAATCCTGAAAAGTCGCTTCCTGTTTTTTATTTTGAAGACGATGACTTTGGATCTGCCTGCAGTTCGCACCGACCGCTCGCGACCGATATACATCCATTCGATATCTGAAAATTTTATCTCGCGTTCATGAAACTTGTTGTGAAAAACAATCGAATCGTCTTTGATTATTAACCGCTTGCTTCTTATACTGTTCATTATTAAAACAGCAAATGAAAGAACCACAAAAAGTATGATTATATACAGAATTGGATCGCGGAAGACGAGCAAGAACGAATCTTCGATAATGCTTCCCCTGAAACCGGCATATACTATTAGTGTAATCAAGTATATTATTGCCTGCTGATAATAAAAGTCGAGTTTGTATTTAAACGCTTTTTCCATATCGATTACCCCATATCTATTATTTTATTTGCAATCACTAAAGCTGCATCCGGTTTGCCTAACTTTAAACTTTTGCCGGACATCTCTTTGCATAAATTCTCATCTTTAACTAAATTTAAAATCATTTCTCCGAGTTTGCTGCCTGTATCTTTATCGGTTACCATCAAGGCAGCATCCGCATCTGCCAGCGTTCGTGCATTTATCGTTTGATGGTCGGCTGCTGCATACGGATACGGAACCAATATCGCGGGCTTGCCAGCGCGGGTTAATTCGGCAATCGTTGTCGCCCCCGACCTGCATACTACAACGTCTGCGGCAGCATAAGCGTATTCCATTTTATCTATAAACTTTCCTGACCAAATGCCTTTCGAATTATCTAACTTTTTTTCGCTCAGCATTAAATTAATTCTATCGTAATCTTTTTCGCCTGTCTGCCAAATTAGTTGGACATTATTTTGTATCAAAGTGTCGAGAAATTTCAAAATAGCATTATTGATTGAAACAGCGCCTAAACTTCCGCCGAAAACTAGAACCTTTTTTTTATTTTCATCCAGTTCGAAGAATTTTATTCCTTCTTCTTTAGATATTTTACCGATAATTTCACGAGTCGGATTCCCTGTAACTTCCGTATTTTTTGTTGTTTTCAGCCATTTTTTTGTTTCTTCAAACGTCAGAAAGACATGATTCATTCTCTTCGACAGCAATCTCGTAACTATACCGGGAAAACTGTTCGATTCGTGGATTACGGTTTTAACACCCATCAATGAAGCGGCAAACAGAACGGGACCGCACACGTAACCGCCTGTTCCAATGACGACATCGGGTTTGAATTTATTTATGATATTTAAAGATTGTAACATTGCTACTTTTACTTTAATAGGGAATAAAATATTTTCTAACCGTAAAAAACGCTGGAATCCGCTAATCCAAATCGTTCGAAAGTTATATTCTTTTTGTGGTAAAACACGCGCTTCGATTTTATTCTTTGTGCCGATAAAAAGTATTTCGGCATTGGGCTGAAGCTTTTTGACCTCATCGGCAATTGCGATTGCCGGAAACAGATGTCCGCCTGTTCCGCCGCCTGCAAACAAATATTTTTTAGAAGCACGTTTCACCTCAACTCGCTATGAATTTTGATAATACATAACCTGTAAACGATGTCGCCGATAATAAAAACAAACCGACTGTGTTCAAAATAAACTTTGTATTTTCAACTCTTTCACCAATAACATTTTTGAAGCCGACTGCCATCCATATTCCAATAGGAATAATTAAAGGGAATATAAAGCGTCCTTGAGCATGTCCATACTTTGCCCCATAATAAATCAATATCATCATTCCAATCATAACACTAATAAATGAAGCGATTGAAAAACTTATATTATTATTGCAAAATCTTCCGGCATATGAATCTTTACTGAACAAACCTTTGATAATTCCATACAATGCGATCAGAGCAATAATATTTCCAACGATAATAGCTGGAATAAATTTAATATCATTCGTTCTTCCTGCAACGCCCCAAAAAGTATTTAGGAAATTTTTAAATGCTCTATATATTCCATAAGTGATTGAATCCCAATTCGGGAAATGAGCACCGACGCTCAGCGGAATAAACGACCCGTATAATTCTCTATTCCTTATAAGCATAGGAGCTAACATTAATACGACGATAAATGCTGCAATTATAATTGGTGCGATACCGGTAAATTTTATTTCTTTCCATTCAACTTTGGAAATGATGAAAACTACTAAGAACACTAACAACAAAACACCTGTGTACTTCGTTAAAAATGACATAGCTGCAAAACTTGCCATTAAAATAGCATCTTTAATACTTATCTTATCTTTCACTTGAATTGCTAATAAGAATATGATACCGGCCAAACATGTAATCAGGTTATCATTGTTTATCATCGTTGATATAAACATATAAGACGGTAGCAAACCGACAAAAGCCATTAAAAATATTTCGGAGAAATTACTTTCTAATCGTAATCGTTTAATTATCAACCAAGTTGCTGCAAATGTAAGTATCCATAGTATCACTGAAATTGAGCGTATCATAAAAATGTTACTCAACTCATCGAACTTGATAAGATTGCCAAATGTATAAAACATCGACATTGCCAAGTAGTATGCGGGCGGTTGGTAATATTCATAATCTTTTCGGTCTAAATCGAAAACGTCGGGTTGAATAGGCAGCGATTTATTTTCTGAAATATATTGTATGTAACCCAAATGAGCTTTCTCATCGGGAGATTGAAATGCGGGCACATCAAAGGCAAACAACAAGCGGCACAAAAAGCCGACTACGAATAACAAGATGAAAATATTTCTTTTACCCGAGTCCGAAACTGGAGAAAAGTATAAGTTCCCTTTAAAG